>JBBRJW010000130.1:0-6830 GCA_038218705.1 Chthonomonadales bacterium
CGGAGGCAGCCTACCACGAGGCGCTCGCCATTGCGCCCACCGACCCGGTGGTGAACTACGGACTCGCCAGCCTCTATGAGGATGAGCTCCACTACGACAAGGCGCTTGCGCTCTACCAGAAGAGCCTGGCAGCTTCGCCGAAGTCGATCGAGGTCTATCGGCGGATTGCGCTCCTTTACGTAAAGCAGAGCAAGCCAGACGAAGTTGTCAAGACATGGAGAGCGTATCGGGCCGTTGCGCCCGCGGATCCGATATCTTACCAGGAGGCAGCAGGCATCCTGGAGCGTTCTGGCCGGCCGGCCGACGCGGTGAAGGAGTGGCAGGCGCTTCTAGACACGAACCCTCGGTCCGGGATTCGCGCGAACGCGATGGTGGCAATGGCGTTGAACAAGGCGCTGTTGCACCAGACCGACGCGGCCACGGCCGACCTGAAGAGCGTGCTGGCGATGGATCGCACCGTTCCGGATGCGCCAAAGGAGCTGCACGCCGCCGAGGCAGCAGCCGTGCTCACAGAGCAGATGAACGCCTTGCGCGGGCTGGCGCACCTGGAGGCTGGCGCAAACCACACGGACGCGGCTGTGGGCTACTGGACGCAGCTCAGGGAGGAGCAGGCGAAGCAGACGGCGATAACCGGCCGGCCGGACGCCACAATGGTGAAGGAGCCGTTCCTCGAGATCGGCAAGCTTTACGAAGGCGTGAAGAAATTCGAGCTGGCGGCCGCCTCCTACTACGACCTGGCGAAGCTCCTTCCCAAAGACCCCCAGCCGTACCAGGAGCTCGGCCGGATGTACGAGTCGCAAAACCAGATCGAGTCGGCCATCGAGGCCTATCGAAAGTCGGCCGCTCTCCTTCAGGATCCGCTCACAGAGCGAATCCGGATCGCGCAGCTCTACGCGCGCGCGAATCTCCTCGACAAGGCGGTCGCCGAGTATCGGGACCTCCGGACCCGCTATCCAAAGGACCTTCAGGTGTTGACCCTGCTCGGAATGGCTCAGCGGCAGGCCGGCAGCGATGTGGACGCGCTCGCGACCTTCGACGCCATTCAGAAGCTCGACCCGAGGCTCGCCTGGGTGAATGGGGCACGGGCGGTCTCGCTGACACACCTGAAGCGCTACGATGAGGCAGCAGCGATCTACCTCGCCGCAATCGACCGGAGTTCTGAGAACCGGCAGCCATACGCGGACCTCGCCAATCTCTATCGCGAGGAGGGCAAGCCCGACGAATTCCTCGCATGGAGCATGAAGCGCCTGGCCGCGCATCCGGCAAGCTCTACCCTCATGGCGGTGGTCGCGGATGAGTATGCGCGCCAGAAGCAGACAGAGCAGGGCTGGAAGTGGCTGGCTGCATTTGTGGAGGCGCGCCCGACTGACCGCGGTGTACTGGGAAACTACGCCGCGCTCCTGGCGGAGCGGCAGCGATCGGCGGAGGCAGTGGCGGCCTATCGTAAATTGACCATTCTCGCCCCCGACGACACCGCCGCCAGGGTCTCGCTGGCAGAGCAGCTGGATCAATCCGGTAAAGCGTCCGATGCGGCGCGCGTCTACTCGGAGCTCATCGACAGGCCTGGAATTGCGGCCGCCACGCGCACCGAGCTCCGCCGCCGCTACGCAAAGCGGTGTGCGCTGCAGGGCGATCCCGCCGAAGCGATCCGGCAGCTCCAGGAGGTCCTGAAGTCCGAGCCCGGCGACCTGCAGGCGAAGGGCGATCTGGGCCTTATGCTGGCCGAAGCCGGGCGCAATGCAGAGGCGGTACCCTACTACGTGGCGCTCGCGGCGGAGCCCACATACCCTCCGGCGATCCGGGCAGAAGTGGGCGCGAAGCTCGCAAGCCTCTACGAGAAGCTCGATCGAAAGCCCGAGGCGATCGCACAGTATCGGGAGGCCCTGCGGCTCAACCCGAAACTCCCGGCGGCTCTGGAGGGATTGAAGCGCCTGGGAGCGAATTAGCACTCGAAGTTCGTGCCGCGAGGCGCTGGCCATGCCAATGATTTCAGAGAAGAGAAGAGACCGACTTTGACTGCTCAACCCACTGACCCCCCGACGAGCGCGCCACTGCTCGAAATGCGCAACATCGTGAAGACCTTTCCCGGAGTTAAGGCGCTTGAGGATGTCTCCCTGACGGTAGGACGCGGCGAAGTGCACGCGCTCCTGGGCGAAAATGGCGCTGGCAAGTCGACCCTGATGAAGATTCTGGCTGGCGCGCAGCCAATGGACAGCGGGCAGATACTGATCGATGGTAAGCCGGTTCATATCGATAGCCCGCACAAGGCGATGGAACTCGGAATCTCCATTATCTACCAGGAGTTCAACCTGGTGCCCTACCTGAGCGCGGGTGAAAACATCTATCTGGGCCGTGAGCCGCGCGCTGCGATCCCCGGATTTGTCGACTTCAAGACTCTCTTCCGACAGGCGCAGGAGGTCATCGACAAGCTGGGCGTGCGCGTCGATGCTCGCGCCCCGGTGAACACGCTCTCGGTAGCTCAGCAACAGATGGTGGAGATCGCAAAAGCTACGAGCAAGCGGTCCAAGATTATCGTTATGGATGAGCCGAGCGCCACGCTCACAGACCATGAGCTCCAGTCGCTCTTCAACCTGATGCGCCAGCTTCGGTCTGAAGGGGTGAGCATCGTCTACATTTCGCATCGTCTCGAAGAGGTGTTCGAGGTATGTGATCGTGCAACGATCATGCGTGATGGAAAATGGGTCGCGACTCGAGATGTGTCGAGCCTCGACCGGGACGAGATCATCAAGTTGATGGTGGGCCGCGAGCTGAAGGATGCCATTCCGAAGGTGCCGGCCAACCTCGGAATGCCAGCGCTCAAGGTTACGGGCCTCACACGCGGCAAGGCCCTCAAGAATGTTTCGTTTGAGGTTCGCCAGGGAGAGGTTCTGGGATTCGCCGGACTTGTGGGCGCGGGGCGGACCGAAACGGCGCGAGCGATCTTCGGGGCGGACCCCATCGATAGCGGCTCCATCGAAGTGTTCGGCAAACCGGTTACCATTCGCTCCCCGCAGGATGCTATCCGGCATGGAATCGGGCTGGTGACGGAAGACCGAAAGCAGCAGGGCCTGGTTCTCGGCATGGCGGTGAGGGAGAACAACACTCTTGCGGGCCTCGACAAGGTCTCGACAGGGGGGTTCATTCGCTTCAGTACGGAACGTACCGTGGCCGAGAAATACCGGGGCGATCTCTCGATCAAGACGCCTTCGATCGAGCAGACCGTTCAGAATCTGTCAGGCGGAAATCAGCAGAAAGTAGTTCTTGCAAAGTGGCTGTTCACGGGTTCGAAGATATTGATTTTCGATGAGCCGACGCGAGGCATCGATGTTGGCGCCAAGTCCGAGATTTACAAGCTGATGAATCAGCTCGCGGCCGATGGCGTCGCGATCATTATGATCTCCTCAGAGCTCCCTGAGGTGATGGGGATGAGCGATCGAATCCTGGTGATGCACGAGGGGCGCATTACCGGTGAGCTCTCTCGAGCAGACGCTACTCAGGAGAAGATTATGCACCTGGCGACCGGCGGGAAGTGACCATCCGCGACCGGCCGATCAACAGGAGTGTCGAAGCCGGGCGTACCCGGCGGAGGAGATCGCAATGATGCAGCCCCCCGGCGGTGGCTACCAGTATCCGATCGGAGGCCCCGCGCCCATACCCACGCCGAGGCGCGCCGGGCCTGGCTGTTTGGCCTGGGGGCTTGCCGGCTGCGGCGTTGTGCTGGTCATTCTCCTGATTGTGGGAGGCATTACAGCCTCGCAGTTCTCGAGGTCAAAGCTGGGTGGGCAGCTCTCGAGCCAGCTCAAATCGATGGTGGATAGTCCGACCCGGCTTAAGAGCATTGACCGCGCACTCGAGGCCTATAAGATTGATCACGCCGGAAAGTACCCTGCCTCGCTGAAAGATCTCTCCCCGAGCTACCTCCCGGCTTCGCCGCGTGTGGCAGGTTCCGACGCCAGTCCTGCACCGCTTGAATACACTCGCCCGGGGCCACGAGCCCCGTCGGACTTCGTCGTGGTGCGGGTGAGTACGCTCAAGATCTCAGCAATTCAGACGCAGGTGCAGACCGTCTACACATGCCTGCTCAAGAACGGAAGCATCGTGCAGGAGCAGGTAGTGCGCACCCAGTTGATGCCTCCGAGGCCCGGCTCCCCGTAGGTCGGCTGGCAACGATTACCTACACAGTGGCGCCGCTCTCACACCGAGACCGGCGCTATTTGAATTTCTGCTCCTTCGCTCTCCACTTTCCCGTAGTTTTGCCGAGAATGCATCTGGGTTTCACGCAACACGTCCACACGCGGAACAGCATGGAACGGGAGCTGCCAAGTGAGAATTGCAATTGTAGAAGATGATCTGGTTGTGCGCGAGATGCTGGCCGAAGTGCTTCGCGAGCGAGGCCACTCAGTAGAGAAGTTTGGCGCGCCCGACGATGCGCTTGCAGCCTGCGAGTGCGATCGCTGGGGCGTTGTGCTCTGCGACGTGCGCTTCAGCGCAGGCGTCGAGCCCGGCGTGCTCGTCGATCTGGCAGAAGAGTGCCTGCGTAAGGGGGAGGGCTTCGTCTTCATGTCGGGAGCGGCCTGTCCGCCGGAAATTGCCGGCCTTGTGGCGCAGTCGACCTGCGGGTGGCTGAGCAAGCCGTTCCGGCAGTCGGACCTGCTGCGGGAGATCGCGGAGCGGGCTCCCCGGACTGAGCTGCTGGCTGCTGCGTAGACGCCGCGTCAGAGCTCCAGAATGTCGAAAAGCTGAGCCATAACCGGGGGGAAGGGAGCGGTGAATTCCATGCGCTCGCCCGTGCGTGGGTGGTCGAACGATAGTGACCAGGCGTGAAGGGCCTGCCCGCCAAGGGCTTCGATTGCCGCCTCGATGGCTCTGCGGCGAACCTGCCCAAACGCTGCGCCCGGAACCTGTCGGGTGCCGCCGTAAACCGGATCGCCCACAATGGGGTGCCCGATGTAGGCCGCATGCACCCGGATCTGATGCGTGCGGCCGGTCTGCAGGCGCGCTTCGACTCTGGTGAATGACGATGCCGCCGTTCCGAGCACGATGAGCTCGGTGCGGGCATCGCGGGAAGTATATCGTGGATCGGTTATGACGGCCATCTTCTTTCGGTCGGAGGGATGGCGGCCGATCGGCGCATCGATGGTCGCGGTCTGGAAGCCGGGCACTCCCCAGAGGATCGCCTGGTAGCGGCGCTGCGCTGTCTTGGCCTGAATCTGAGCCTGAAGCGATCGGTGCGCTTCATCAGTCTTGGCCACCATCAGGAGGCCGCCGGTGTCCTTGTCGAGCCGATGGACGATGCCGGGCCGGAGCTCGCCGCCGATGCCGGAGAGGTCCTCGGCGTGTGCGAGCACCGCGTTGACGAGTGTTCCGCTGGGTGATCCAGGCGCGGGATGGACGACCATGCCGCGTGGCTTGTCGATGACAAGGAGGTCTGAATCCTCATAGAGGATTGAGAGCGAAATAGCTTCGGGCTGCGCGCTGGCGGGCAGCGGGGCAGGCCTTGCAACTTCAATTTGATCGCCGATACGGAGGCGATAGTTCGGGCGTGAGCGCACGCCATTCACAAGCACTGCCGGTGTCGCGCTCAGGTCGTCCTGTATCAGCCGCTGCGCCTCGGCGCGGCTTGCGCCGGGTATGGAGCGCGCCAGGAAGAGGTCGAGGCGTTCGCCGGCCTCGTCCGCGGCGAACCGCAGGATGTTGGGAGCTAGAGGCGTTGTATCTGGTGGGCTCATGGTCTCCGAAATCACCGTTTCGGTCCGCGGGGGTGTGAATTTGTTAACACATGCAATCCTGCTCCCGGCGGCGCTAGACAGTCTGGTCGATGCGATATAGTGCACATTATGCCCGTACAGGCAATAAAGTGTGAACAATTGCGCTTCTTGAGCGTCATAAAGCACGGGAAATAGTTGATCAGGTCCTTCACCAGTGACATGACATTGCTGCGGCGTGAAACCTGGTCGGGTCGGATCGCGTTACCGGATTTCGCGGCGCCCGTCTCCTGAATCGACGGTGATGGCCGCAAAAGGTTCGCGGGCATAGCACATAAGCATAGCCCTCAGATTATCGAGGGCAGCGGGACTCGAGGAAGAACGATATGAACCACCCTGGCGGGTTAAAATTGAAACGGAATCCACGCGTTCTGGGGCTGCTTGCGATGTTCCTGGCGCTGGTGTTTGCACCGCTCGCGCTGGCGCACAGCCACCATACGCCACCCACGCCGCGCGCGCTGGGAGCGCGTCACGACGCCTCCGACATTGCTCGCCGTGCAGCGCTGATCTCCAGGGCGCTCTTCACGGATCCGCAGATCGGTGCACCGGAGTTCTACTGGGAGGCGATTACGACTCGACCGGAGCGCCCTCTCTGGCTGGTACGGGTTGTGGCCGATGGGCACAACTTCGACCTTCTGTTTAACGACCGTACCGGCAACCTGAACTCACTGTTCGGAACGAACACGCCCTATGGGCAGCCCCAGACGGGCCCGCGGTTGATTAACAATTCCGGCCAGGCCTTCCAGCTCGCGCTGGCGCGTCTACAGGAGCTTCAGGCGCTGCCAACGGACTCGCGCGTGACACTGCTCTCCGGCCCGGATCCCTACGATAACGGTCGATGCTGGCGTGTCGTGTTCAATCTGCGCCGGCCCGGCGTTCCGTTGCACGAAGTCCGGATCGCGCTTGAGAGCGGCAGCGGGCTCCCGCTCATCATGGCGGACGATTACGAGCTCTCCGACCCTCGATAGTCTCCCTCTGAAGAACAAGTGCCAAGAGACCGCGATCGCCCGAACAGGGCGGCCGCGGTCTCTTGCAGTTCTGGCCCCATAGCGGGACCCGGGTACG
>JBBRJW010000131.1:0-6827 GCA_038218705.1 Chthonomonadales bacterium
CCGGTTGCTGCACTTGATATGGTGTCTCGGTTCGCCTTACTTCCGGATTCCTGTTTCTATGCGACGAAGTCGCTCAATGTCTGGACGAGAGAGCCCTCTGCTCGAGCCCCTTCCGATTTCGATAACGCCTGGGCCTCGATGTTATGGTTAGAATACGCCAGGTCTTCGATCCTTCGGCGGATGGGAGCGAATGACGCCCACTGGTCTTCAACGGTTCGGACGGTATCCCTGCCCTTCTCTGTATAGACCGTCTCCTTCAACGCTGCAAGATCCTTTTCGAACTGGCCCGACCATCTGGTCAGAAGCGCGCGCTGCGCTGCCATCTCAGCTGCGCTCGTCTCGATGATGAGGTCCTGCTGAGCCTCCCGATACCGGAGAATGTCGATGTTGAGGTTGCCCGCGTTGCCCATCGCCCGTTGGCCCACATAGGTTGCCCTTATGTCTTCAGTGAGTTGTGCAGTCCTTGACATTGCAAGTAGGCCGACAATCAGGGTCGAGGCAATGCCCAGGCCAAAGCCCATCGCGAGCTTCCTGGAGGTCTTGAGATCGCGAAAATACTGGATCATGTTCGTCCTTTCACCACGCTGTCCCATGTTCAGACAGCGTCATCGGTTACAACCTGTCGAGTCGCGATAGCGCGCCATCGTTGTCGATCTTCATCTACATCCCCCGAAACCGTGCTTTTTGCATTTCGAAGCTGCGGAGCGCCAGAGGACTTACTAAGCGGTAGTCTTCACAAAGGATTATCGGTCACGTTTCCGGCATCATTACCAGGCAAACCATATCTTACACAAAGTCCGAACCGCCGCCGCAGGCGCGGCTCAAAGCGGTTAGTAGCTATGCTCAGGCTTGGGTCGAGGGGGATTTGAGATGGGTTCGCACGCTTGCAATCGAGCGGTTCCGAGGGGAGTACTTCGCTGCGCCGAGGTGCTTCTGGTCGCGCTTGTTCTCTTGATTGGTCCAGGCAGGACGTTACGTGCGGCCGGGCCGCCCGCCAACGTGCCGCTTCGCTGGCTCACCACGCAGATGGCGTCGGTTGTAAGGGAGGGGTGGGGAAAGACAGCAAACAACGCAGCCGTTGCCGGCCGGCCGATAACAATTGCCGGTCAGCGCTTCGGGAAGGGGCTGGGCACCCACGCTCCCGGAATCATGACCTTTCCACTTGGAGGCACGCACCGCCTCTTCACCGCCTGGGTCGGTGTTGACGACGAAGCGCCCCGGGCGGGCTCGGTGGTCTTTCTGGTTCGCCTGGATGGGAAATTGGCCTTTAACAGCGGAGTCGTCCGCTGGGGCGGGGCTGCGAAACCCATACGTCTCGATCTCACCGGTGTGAGGGAGCTTACTTTGGAAGTCACGGATGCGGACGACGGAGTTCAGGGAGACCACGCGGATTGGGCGGGAGCCGCCATCGACGATGTGGTGACGGCCAGGCCGGTACCTCCATTTTCGACTGCTGGCTTCTTCACCATCCCCGCCAGCCCTCGCCGCGTCTACAGCTTCAGCCCTGGTTGGCGGTTTCTCAAGGGCGATGCTGCAGGCGCGGAAAAGCCCGGCTTCAACGACTCCGAATGGGAGGCGGTCTGCGTACCGCACGGGCTTGAGCTTCTCGGCGAGAACGCAAGCGGCGGCAGGAACTACCAGGGCCCCGCGTGGTACCGGAAGCGATTTCGTGCGCCAGGCGGGTCCCCTGGAAAGGCGCTCACACTCTATCTTGAGGCAGTGATGGGGAAGTGCGCAGTATGGGTAAACGGAAAGCGGGCATCTGAACACTTTGGGGGCTACCTTCCCTTTGCTGTCGACCTTGGCCCCTACCTGAAACCCGGTGCAGAGAATCTCGTTGCCGTCCGTGCGGACAACTCGGACGACCCGAGCTATCCCCCGGGGAAACCCCAGGGCGATCTCGACTTCACCTATATGGGCGGCATCTATCGCAATGTCTATTTGATCGAGAACCAGCCCATCCATGTCACCCTGCCGGAGCAGAGCCCCACCGTCGCGGGCGGCGGTGTCGTAGTTGGGACGCTCAGTGCTGCCGACGGAGCCGCGGAGATTGAAGTGCGCACGGAGGTAGTGAACTCGACCGCGGCTCACGGTGACCTCCGGCTTCGGACCACCATCGAGCAGACAGATGGCAAATTGGTGGAGCGATCCGAAGTGGCTCTTCCCCTCCATCCGGGGCAGATGCGAACCCTGGTGCAGCGATTCCATGTGACCGGCGCGCATCTG
Source organism: Chthonomonadales bacterium (assembly GCA_038218705.1). Lineage (GTDB taxonomy): Bacteria > Armatimonadota > Chthonomonadetes > Chthonomonadales > Chthonomonadaceae > JBBRJW01. The sequence goes on from JBBRJW010000131.1 coordinate 2,227, forward strand.
TGGCATCCGGACGACCCCTACCTGCACTTCGTCCGAACAGAGATCCTAAGCGGCGACAGGGTCGTCGACAGCCTGCTCACTCGCTTCGGAATTCGAGTGATCGAGATGCGGGGCAAGGAGGGGATGTTTATCAATGGGAAGCCCCCCGGCCACAAGCTCAGTGGAGTGAACCGGCACCAGGACTATGCTTATGTTGGGAACGCGCTTCCGAACTCTGGCCAGAGGCGAGACGCGCTGCTGCTCCGCGCCGGAGGGGCTTTCAGCGTGCGCGCGGCTCACTATCCGCTCTCGCCGGCATTTCTGGATGCCTGTGATGAGCTCGGATTGCTGGTTACCACGGCCAACCCCGGATGGCAGTTCTACAACGACAAAGACCCGCGATTTCGCGCGCGCCTTTTCGACGACACGCGATCGCTGGTCCGGCGTGATCGAAACCGTCCGGCCCTCTTCCTCTGGGAGACTGCGATTAATGAGACCGATAACACACCGATAGAGGCTCTGAAGCAGTTACACCAAATCGTGCACGCGGAGGATCCATTCCCAGGCGTCTACACGGTCACCGATGCGTACCTCGCCGAGCCCGCCGGATTCGACTTCCTGTATTCTGGAAACCATGAGGGACCCAAAAACTCATACACGCGTGAGTACGGGGATGGGGGGAGGGTCGATAACTTCTTTTCGCATAACGCCTCAGTTCGCGTACATCCATCCTGGGGAGAGCATGCGGCGATCGAGCAGCTGAAACGCCGCTTTGGGGAGCTGGACGGGGTATACGGGTCGGATCCCATCGAGATCGGCGCGGCCCTATGGGCCGGCATCGATCACAACCGGGGCTACCATCCCGACCCGTTCTGGGGCGGCCTGCTCGATACCTTTCGGGTGCCCAGATACTCCTACAGCTTCTACCAGAGCCAGATCAGCCCGGATGATCGGGCGCCGGGGACACAGGCACGCGCCAGGGTCTTTATCACAAACGAGCTCACACAGGTCTCAGAACCGGACGTGATCGTGCTGTCGAACTGCGAGCAGGTGCGGCTCACGTGGCTGGGGAAGATTGTCGGCATATCGAGCCCGGCCGCCGAGTATGCGCACTTGCCACACCCACCGTTTATCTTCAAGGATGTCTTCCACTTCGATGAGATTGCGACCAACTGGCGAGACCGAACCGGGTCCATTACAATGGTTGCCGAAGGTCTGATCGGCGGCAAAGTGGTCTGCACCGAAGTGAAGCGATATCCTGAGCGCACTACCGGTATCGTGCTGTCCGTGGCGGACGAGGGGGTCGGGATTCAGGCCGACGGATCGGATTTCGTTCCGGTTCGGGCCACGATTGTCGACAACAAGGGGGTCCGCAAGGTCCTTGCTCAGGATGATGTCACGTTTGAAGTTGAGGGCGAAGGCTCGCTCATCGGTGGACCTGCGAACCACGCGAACCCGGTGAAGGCGCAGTTCGGCATTGCCACGGCACTGGTAAGGAGCACGACTCGCCCGGGGCTGATCCGCGTGCGAGCGCGCTCCGCCGGGCTCTCTGGCGACGAGATTATGCTGCGCTCCACCGCATCTTCCCTTCCCCTCGTGTTTGAGCCCTTCAAGGGCGGTGCAGCGATGGGGGGCTCTGCGCCCATCCCCCGGGCAGCCCCGACCAGGGGGGAATCGTCGTCGGCTGAGCTCGATCGCCTGAAGGCGGAAAACCGCCGGCTGCAGCTCGAGCTAACGGCTCGAAAACAGGACCTAATGGACGTGCGGGGCAAGTCGGGGAGATAGTGCCTCACGCCTGATGTGTCATCGAAAGGCGGCCGCGCGGCTTTACAGCCGCGCGGCCGCTATGTTAAACTGATCCGGCCGTCTCCAGTTGAACGATGGGTGGTGGCGATTCTCTTTGGGGGCAGAACCGATTCCATGACGAGACGACGCCAGACGCCACGTGAGCTGCTGACGCTGCTGCTGATTCTCGCTGCCGCGGGCGCTCTGGCGCTCACAACGCCGGCATTCCGCGAGCCGCTGAATCTCACCACGCTTGGCAAGGACGCCGCGATCCTGGCGCTGATGGCCTGCGGCGAAGGCCTGGTGATTCTTGGTGGCGGGCTCGACCTCTCGGTCGGCGCGACCATGGCGCTCTCGAGCTGCACGGCCGCGGAGCTGCTGGCAGCCGGCGTTTCGTGGCCACTCGCGGCGCTTGGCGGGCTCGCTGCCGCCGCCTGCGCCGGCCTGGTGAACGGAGCGCTCATCACCTACCGCAAGCTCCCTCCCATTCTCACCACGCTCGCTACGCTGCTGATTTTTCGCTACGGCGCATCCATAGCCACCCACGCCCGAAGCTTCGGGCCGTTCCCGGACAATTTCAACCGCATCGCTGCGGGCTGGGTTCCCGCCGTGGTCGGAGGCGTGGTCGTGCTGGCCTTCATGGCGCTCACGCTTCGCGCTCCCCTCGGGAGGCGCACGATTGCCATGGGAGGCAGCGAGCAGGCCGTAAGGCTCTCCGGGGTCTCGACCGATGGGCTGAAGCGGTGGGGATATCTTCTTTGCGCGCTCTGCGCAGGGCTTGCCGGCTTGATCGCGATGGCGTTTAACAATAACACGCAGTCGGACCTCGGCACCGGCATGGAGCTGAGCGTGATCGCCGCGTGTGTTGTGGGCGGGGTGAGGATTACCGGCGGTGAGGGCTCGATTCTCGGGGCCAGCCTCGGAGCGATGCTGATCGCTCTCGCGCCCGACGCGCTCGTCCTTACCAATCGGCCGGCAGAGCAGTATGGCCTCGTTACTGGCGCGGTGGTACTGGCCGCGGCCGCGCTGGAGCAGATTCGCGCCCGCCGGGCCGAGCGGGCACGCGTAGGAGCGGGAGCGTGAGAGTCGATGGATAAGAGCAGCGAGCCAACGATCGCCTCGCCGGAGGTCCCCGCGCCCACGAAGCGCGCGGCCCCTGCGGAAGTGGGAGCCGGAGTGGTTCTGGCGCTGGTTTTCCTCTTCTTCGCAGTGCAGCGGCCGGAGTTCCGGTCGGTTGGCAACCTGCGCCTGCTGTTGAAACAGGCCTCCGAGCTGGCCGTCGTCTCCACCGGGATGACACTGGTGATAGCGACCGGGGGCATCGACATCTCCGTGGGCTCGGTGCTCGCACTCTGCTCCATGGTGCTCGCCTCCCTCTGTGTGAAGGCACACTGGCCCGTGGGGCTCGCATGCGTGGCCGCCATTGTCGCGGGTGCGGCGTGCGGCCTCTTCAACGGCCTGCTGATCGCGCGAGCAAAGCTCCCGCCGATCATAGTGACGCTCGCTACCTGGGCGATGGCGAGGGCGGCGGTAACGCTCTTCAACAACGCGGGGTCCATCTCCGGCCTGCCGCCGATCCTCCATGACACCATCGACCAGACCAACATTGCGGGCCTTCCGCTCCTCTTCTGGGCTGGCGTCCTCACGCTGGTGGGGGGCGGGGTGCTGCTGCGGCGCACCTGCTTCGGCCGGCAGCTCCTCGCCATTGGTGGCAACCGGCTGGCAGCCGAGCTCTCCGGAACACGCGTAGCGCGCGTCGAGACTCTGGTCTACGTGCTGAGCGGCGCACTTGCCGGGGCGGCATCCATCCTCACCACGGCGCGGGCATCGGCTGCCGAACCCAATGCCGGGCTCTTTCTGGAGCTGATCGCAATCACGAGCGTCGCGCTCGGGGGTACGGCCATCTCGGGAGGTCAGGCAACCATTCTCGGTACAGGGCTGGGCGTGCTGACCATTAACGTTCTGGTTAGTGGAGGCCGACTCTACGGGCAGGAGGATCAGGTGGCGCGATTTCTGGTGGGAGTGGCGCTGCTCGTCGCGGTAGAAGTACAGCGCCGTCGGGCCGCGGCACCGCGACACTGACCCTCCAGCGGGAGGAATCACGACGCAGTCTGCCTAACGGTTCGCTGCACCGTAAACCGCGCAGGCGCTGCAAAAGCGCGCACCATGCGCCAAAAAGGGGAGGCCAATGGCCCGCAAAACACTCACACTTACCGACGAGCTCCACTCCTACATGCTCTCCGTTTCCGGCCATGAGGCCCCGGTACTTCGCGATCTTCGTGAAGCGACCCGCGCTCTGCCCAACGCGGAATTCCAGATATCCCCGGAGCAGGGGATGTTTATGGCCCTCCTCGTAAAACTAATGGGCGCGAACAAGACGCTGGAAATTGGCACCTTCACAGGCTACAGCGCGCTTACCGTTGCGCTCGCGCTTCCGGATGACGGAAAGCTTGTGGCGTGTGACGTGAGCCGAGAGTGGACATCGATGGGGATTCCCTACTGGGAGCGCGCTGGAGTGGCCGGCAAGATCGACCTCTGCATTGCACCGGCGGTTGAGACGCTGGATGCGCTCCTGGCCGACGGTCAGGCCGGATCGTTCGATTTTGCGTTCATCGATGCCGACAAGCCAAGCTACGATGCCTACTATGAGCGATGCCTCCGGCTGGTGCGCCCCGGCGGGCTAATTGCCCTCGACAACACGTTCATGGGCGGGAGCGTGGCCGATGCTTCCAACACAGGCGAGGGAACCGTGGCGATGCGCGCACTCAACGCGAAGATCGCCGCCGACAAGCGCGTAACCCTCAGCTTCCTTCCCATTGCGGACGGGCTGAGCCTCT
>JBBRJW010000132.1:0-6827 GCA_038218705.1 Chthonomonadales bacterium
GAGCCGGCCAAGCTTGCCGAGTTGCAGGGGTATGTCAACGCGATCAACGAGCGGCTGCTCTCCATCACCTTTGAGCAGCTCTACATGGTGCCGAAGGTACTGGTCGTTGCGGGCGGCCTGAGCAAGGCAGACGCGATCCGGTCGGTGCTGGAGTGGCAGGCGATGGGCTGGAAGCAGCCGATCGTCCACGACCTCTGCACGGACCGCGAGACGGCCATCCGGCTGCTCGAAGCCAAGCGCAGTTCCACGCGCCGCGCCTGAGGCGGCGCCCCACTGGGGCTGCTGCACGAACCTGCGAGCCCGGCCGAAAGGCCGGGCTCTTCTCTTGCCTGCGCGGGCGAGGCGGATCCCCAACCCTATTGACAGGAGTCCCGGCCATCTGTATAATTGAAGTTACCGTTAATGTAACTTTAGGCGATCGCCCTGCGCCTGTGAGAACGATGAATCCTAAGATCGAGAAAATCAGTTCCCTGCAGCGGTCTCAGGTGCTGCGCGAGCGGATGCGCGGCCTGGCGCGCCAGATCGGCGCTGGCGGCAAGTTTCCCAGGGTAACAGAGCTGTGCCGCGAGCTGGGCGTATCGCCGACAACACTGAACGGCGTGCTGAGCAATCTGGAGGAAGACGGCCTGATTGTGCGCCGTCATGCTGTCGGCATCTTTGTGGCCGATGTGCTGCCGGTCGCAAGGCATCGCGCCATGGTATGCCACCCTTCGTTCTTTCGGGCCGCGCAGGTGTCGCCGTTCTGGTCGATGCTCATGGATGGAATTCGAGCCCGCAGCACTGAAAGAGGCGAGGCGTTTGAGTTCTATCTCTCGAATCCTGACGATGTTGATCAGCCACTGCCGCTTGCGCTCATGGACGACATCCGCGCTGGGCGCATCGCGTACGTTCTTGGAGTGGGGCTGCACGGTGATGCATGGTGGATGATGCAGCAGCGCGTGCCAGTTGTGACGCTGTTCGGCAAAGGCCATGTCATCGTGAATCTCAACTCCGAGCGACAGACGCAGTTGGCGGTGAGTGCCCTGCAAGAGCGCTGCTGCCGCAATCTGGCCTTTTCTGCTCGCGCCTGGCCATTTCATCAGCCAGACGAGCTGCGCCAGGATGTGCTGCACGAAGCGAAAATGTGGCAGAACGCCCTGCATAACCTGGGCTTACGATGTCGGCGCTCGTGGATGAAGCCAGATGAGAAGAGTATCGACGATCCGGAGCTGCATTCGCTTTCGCTGCAGGAGCAAGGTTTTCAAGCCGTGACGCAGCTCTTTCAACGGGGTGCATCCGGACCGGACGGTCTCTATTTCAATGACGATAACCAGATGCAGGGTGCGCTGGTCGCACTGCATCGACTGGGAATTCGGATCGGCCATGATGTGGCCGTCGCAACGCTCGCCAATACCGGTTCGAAATCGCTGTGGGGCCACGAAGACGACCTGATCCTGCTGCAGTACGACCCGGCAGATGTCATTGACGCACTCTTCAACAGTCTGGACGAGCTGCTCTCTGGCCGCCGCCCACTACAGGAAGACCAGATCGAGTTAGTCGAGCCTCAACTGCGCGAGCCGCTCGAGCGTGTCCCGCTTATTCGAAAGCCGCTGTCCGTCTTGCCGATCAGGGGCACCGAGCCAACAGGAGAACCATGAACTTGAAACGCCTTCTTTCGAGCTGTACGCCAATTCTGATTGGTGGAACTCTGCTCGCAGCCGCCGCTCTGGCTCTGCCGCGAGCGGTGCCGGGCCTGCTGGTGACCGCTGCTCAGGCCGCCGAAGCCGGACAGGCGCTTGTCGACTTCCGGCAGCCGTTTCTCTTCGCTTATGGATCGTGGGATAAGAAGGTCAAAACGCAGGATGGCGTGGCCCTGCTGCGTGGTGAGGGCGTAACCGGCCAGGGCGGCGGCGGCTTCAATGCCAACCTGGACTGGAAAGCGAGAGCAGTTCAGATGCCGGTTTTGCGCGTGCGCGTCGGCGCGCAGAACAGAGTGCGCGAGCTGATAATCCGCGTGGGGGATGACAAAGACGCGTGGAGCATGTGGAATTTCGTCTTGCCCGCGCCCGGCAGCGAGTGGGCGACGCTCTCGCCACGAGATGGCGCGACGTTGGCAGAACCGAACACCCGCGAGAAAGGCGTGCTGGATCTGGGACGGATCCGGCAGTGGCAACTGCAGGGCAACTGGGACGCAGGCCCACTGGACGTCGAAGTGCAAAGTGTGGTTGCGGTGCCACCGGATGCCGCCGCGCTGCAAGCGCGCCAGGCGAAAGCCGATCGCGAAAAGCAGGAGGCCGACCGCATCGCACGTGAGCAGCAGCAGCAGCGCGACCAATTCAAGCCGGGCACGCCCCTCTCGCCGCGATTGGCGCACGTTTCGCTGGCTGCGCCCGATATTTTGAGTCTGGAGATAATCTCTGGCCGCATCACCCGGGGGAAGCTGGCGCCTTATGCCGCGCAGTCCGGCGACGAGAAAGACGAGAAGAAGGACAAGGCCGGCAAGGTCAACTCGATCATTCTCAAACGCGGTGGACAGGAGATCGGCTACCTCATCGGTCCGCGGCGCGATCAGCTGGTTACGATGGAGCAGTTCACGGGCGACCCGCTGCTGACCTTTGTGGCTGCCGAGGCCAGCAACTACCGCGTCTCCTCGGTCGAGGACGCGGCCTATCGAACGGCGGCGCAGCCCACCGCGGTCTACCGCAAGAGCAAGCCACTCGATTGGGCGCAGCCGGGGCGCGGCTTCATCATGCGCCACACGGTTCTACTGCGACTGCCGCATCCGCTTCAAAAAGGGAGGAGCTACAGCGTTTCGCTCGGAGCTCTCAACACCGATGTGTCGAGCGTCAAGTTCACGCCGGACGCTTCCCGGGTCCCGTCTGAATCGGTTCATGTCAACCAGATCGGCTACCGGCCCGATGACCCTGTCAAGCGTGCCTTCCTGTCGCTCTGGCTGGGCACGGGTGGGGGCTACAAGTTCCCATCAGGCCTGGGCTTCGCGGTGGTGGATGCCAGAACCGGCAAGCAGGCTCTGGCCGGCAAAGTCGAGATGGCGAAAGCCGCGAGCGAGCCGGAGAAGATGTGGAAGGACAAGAACTACAACAAGACCGACGTATACCGCATGGATTTCAGCGCGCTGACAGCGCCGGGACGCTATCGCATCGTGGTGGATGGCGTCGGAACGTCCTACCCGTTCGACATCGCTCCCAGTGTGTGGGAACGCGCTCTCAAGGTCCAGATGATGGGGTTGTACAACCAGCGCAGCGGTGTAGCGATCGGTCCCCCCTATTCGGACTACGTGAAGCCGCGCGATTTCTACCCTGGCGACGGAGCACAGGTATTCCAGTCGACGTATTCGGTGATGGATGGGCCGGGCGAGAGCCCCAGGTTAGCGGCGGGCTCGACGGGCGTTCCCGTGCCCGAAGCGTGGGGCGGCTATCACGATGCCGGCGACTGGAATCCGCGCCGCGTGACGCACATGAGCCTGACCATGGCGCAGCTTGAGATCTTCGAGCTCTTCCCCAGGTACTTTGAGCGGCTGGACCTGAACATTCCCAAAACCCCCGGCCTGCCCGATATGCTGACGGAAGCGCTCTTCGAGATCGACTGCTTCCGACGCCTGCAGAAACCCGATGGCGGCGTGCCGTATGGCATCGAAACCGATGGCGATCCGATTGCGGGCGAAGTCTCATGGCTGCAGTCGATGCCGGCGTACGTCTATGCGCCGGATGCGCGCTCCAGCTTCTTCTACGCGGGAGTGGCCGCGCGTGCCGCCCGCCTGCTCCAGCATTACAACGCAAAGCTGGCAGGCGTCTACCAGGAGAGCGCTCTGCGCGCAATGAACTGGGCCGAAGCCGAATATGCGAAGCTCAAGGCTGCCGGGGACGAGAAGAGACTCGGCTCCTCAGGCCTTGATGCGCGCAATCTCGCCGCTCTGGAGCTGCTGTTTCTCACCAGGGAGAGCAGGTGGCACGATGTGTTCCTGCAGGATAGCTTTCTAGCCCGGCCCGGCGGCAAAGTCTTTGCGAACGGGCGCTTTGAGCGTGATGCGGCGTTCCTCTACGCACGCATGGATTCTCGATGGACCGATCCCGCGCTGCGGGCGAAAGCGCGTCAGGCCACGATTGGGCAGGCGGAGGATGCGCTTGTCTATGCCGCGAACAACGCGTGGAATCTGACCACGCCCGATAAAGGCATGCCGATGTTCCAGGGCTTCTACACCACGCCTGGAGCGACCGAACTGGGGCGGGCACACTTCCTGACACAGGACGCCAGGTATTTGCGCGGAGTGGTGCAGTCGACGCAATACCAGTCGGGCGCAAACCCGACCAACATGACGTTTACGACCGGGCTGGGCGCTAACCCGATTCAAAATCCGCTCAGGCTCGATCCGCGTTTGAGCGGCCAGAAAGCGCCGATCGGCATCACGGTCTATGGCCCGCGCGACTCGGATTGGGAGGATTGGTCGAAGTGGGTCTTCGACTACTTCCTCAATAAGGAGCTGGTGCCCGCGATAGGCGAGTGGCCGGTGACTGAATCCTACTTTGACATCTACCTCTACGTTTCGACCAACGAATACACTGTCGATATCTGGGCGCCCAACATCTGGGTGTGGGGCTATCTGGCCGCACGCAAATAGCCGGTTACCGGCTTGCCGCCTCGGAGAAGATCGCAGTTTTTCGTTTCGAAACAAAACGGAAACATCTGCGGCGTATGATAGGGAGCAGGACGACGCGCGGTCGCGTCTCCTGCTCCCTGTTTTGCGTTAGCACTGACGCTCCTCCCTCTGGCGCCGTCGCCCTACTTCCAATCTGCCCGGGTCGCTGTCGACCCTGGCCCAATCGGAAAGGTGACGCCCGCCATGAAAGATTCCCGCACTCCCAACCATCAGCATTCGGTCGAGCCCTCCGCAACAGCCCTCGGAACTCCACGCTTCCTGCAGGGCGTCTTCCCATTTGTAGGGCGAGGGATGTTCGATCCTACGCCGCTCGATGACGCGCTCACGTACACGGTTCCCGAGGGTCGGACCGCGCAGCTGATCTACTTCCGCGCCGGCAACCACTCCGAGGACCTTATCTATTTCAGCGTCATGGTGGACGGAGTGCCGGTCCGCTATTTTCCGGTCGGCCCGAAGGCGGACGTGCATGTTACGCTCGCCATTCTGGAGTCGGTTGCCGCCGGAAAACGGCTTGAAATCTGCATCGCCGCGCCTCGCGGGCTCGCCGGAGCCGTCGTTGTCGACGCAGGCCTGCTCGAGAAGGGGCCAGCGTGAGGCCATGACCGCGACTCACTGTCCCTACTGCGCGCTCCAGTGCGGAATGTCGGTTGCGCCGGATGGCCCCGGCTGGCGCGTGGAGCCTCGCCAGTTCCCCACCAACAAGGGGGGACTCTGCCAGAAGGGGTGGACGGCCACAGAGCTGCTGCGCCATCCAGATCGCCTTACGACGCCGCTGGTGCGCGACAGCCGCGGGGCGGCGCTCAGACCCGTCTCCTGGGAGGAGGCTCTGGAGCGCGTCGTGACGTCGATCCAGCGTGCTCAGGAGCGGCACGGTCGTGACGCCGTTGGCCTCTTTGGAGGCGGCGGCCTCACGAATGAGACCGCCTATCTGCTAGGGAAGTTTGCCCGGGCGGCGCTGCGCACGCGACATATCGACTACAACGGCCGCTTCTGCATGGCGTCCGCCGCCGCTGCGTCGCTGCGCGCCTTCGGACTCGATCGGGGCCTTCCGTTCCCCCTCGAAGACCTTCCCGGCGCGGATGCCATTCTTCTGATCGGGGCCAATGTCGCCGAAACGATGCCGCCGGTGATGCAGTACTTCGATGCCCAGCGCCAGCGAGGCGGAAGCCTGATCGTTGTCGATCCGCGCTCCACGCCCACGGCGCGCGCCGCGTCACTCCACCTGCAGATCCAGCCGGGCACCGACCTGGCGCTCGCAAACGGACTGCTCCACATCGCGGTGAGCGATGGACTGATCGACGAAGAGTTCATTGCGGCGCGCACCAGCGGCTTCGATGCCGTGCGCCGCACAATCTCGTCCTACTGGCCAGACCGCGTGGAGCGCATGACGGGCGTGCCCGTGCAGCAGCTCGTGCGCGCTGCGCATCTGCTAGGCGAAGCTGCGACCGCCATGGTGCTCACGGCCCGAGGACCGGAACAGCAGTCCAAGGGCGTCGACAACGTTCTGGCGTTCATCAACCTTGTCCTGGCCCTCGGCAAGGCCGGGCGTCCCCATTCAGGCTATGGCTGCCTGACAGGGCAGGGCAATGGGCAGGGCGGCCGCGAGCACGGGCAGAAGGCGGACCAGCTTCCCGGCTACCGGCGGCTGGACAATGCGGAGCACCGCGCTCACGTCGCCTCCGTGTGGGGCATGAACCCGGCCGACCTGCCGCCTCCGGGCGAATCGGCCAGCGAGATGCTCGAGGCTATTGGCAGCCCGGGCGGAGTGCGCCTCCTGCTGGTGATGGGGTCTAACCCGGTTGTCTCCGCGCCGCGAGCGGGACGCGTTCAGGAAAAGCTTGGCGACCTCGACCTGCTCGTCGTGTCGGATTTCTTCCTCTCCGAGACGGCCGCCCAGGCGGACATCGTCCTGCCTACCACCCAGTGGGCAGAGCAGGACGGCACCATGACCAACCTGGAGGGGCGCGTTCTGCTTCGCCGCCGGGCCGTCGCCCCGCCCGAGGGCGTGCGATCGGATGCCGAGATCCTCCATGAGCTCGCGGCGCGCCTGGGCTGCCCGTCCGCCTTTCCCGCCGATCCACGCGCGGCCTTTGAGGACCTCCGCCGCGCCACCAGCGGCGGACCGGCCGACTACGCCGGGATCACCTACGAGCGGATTGAGGCGGAGGAT
>JBBRJW010000133.1:0-6776 GCA_038218705.1 Chthonomonadales bacterium
AGCGGTGTAATCGCCGGTGTCTGCACGAGGCAGGGCCGTCTGGGAGGCCACCGACAGGTCGTTGTTCTTGAGTTGATAGAGCCGGTCCCCCTTCAGGACATAGATGTAGTCGCCTGCGGTGGCAATCCTATTCGGGGTGAGATCGATATCGCTCGCATAGCCGACGTCGCTCGGGTCCATGGAAGCGCCGGAGAGATTGCTCGAATAGTCGCTGGACATGTTGTTGTCGCCAGCGCTGGCAAAGCCAGATGGCGTGCTCATGTTGTCCACGACCCTCTGATGAAACGCCTGGTGATCATTCATTACCTGCCTGGCGTGGGCGATCATCTTGGCGTAGCGGGTCTCGTCTGCGGAGCCCGGTTCCAGATCGGTTCGGGTATAGTCTTTCCAGTGATAGAGGTGCAGACTTCCGGGCGCCGCGAACGGATAGCCCACCGGCGCGGGATCTGTGAGAAGCTCATCCTCGTTCATGATATCGATGTTGCTGGGAGTAATCGTCTGCGCGCGTGCAGTCCCCGCCGCAGCGATACCAGCAAGTGTAAGTCCAAGCAGAGTTGGCGCAATGCGCCGCTTCAGGATTCCATCGCGAGTTTGCATCGTCTCTCTCCTTCTTAAGTTACGGGCCTTGCCCGGGCTGCAGTGCATCCGAGGGCACTGCTCCCGACCGGGATTCGGACGTCCTCCGCGGCCTTCGCCGCGGCGGTTCGAAGTTGATTTCAGAGAGACGGGGCCTTCGGCAGGATTGTTGCCGGTATTTGACACTTTTTTGTCAGTCAATCGACCATTTTGGAAGGATACCCAGTAAATATGGCTCGTGTTGTGCCCTTTTGCGGCCTCCACTATGATCCCGAGCGCGTTTCAGTGGCCGCTGTGATTGCGCCGCCCTATGATGTGCTCTCGCCGGCGCAGCAGCAGGAGCTTCTGAGTCGCGACTCCGCCAACATCGTCCGGCTGATCCTAAGCCCGGAACGCGAGGGCGACAATGAGTTGAATAACCGGTACACCCGGGCCAACGACTTTCTGAGCGAGTGCCTGCGCGACGGCGTGATCGTGCGCGACCGGCAGCCGGCGCTCTATGTCTACGTGCAGCGCTTCGAGCACCCGCTCGAGCCGGGGCGTATCGTCGAGCGCCAGACACTCTTTGTAGCGCTCGGCCTGGAGCCGTACGGGAAGGGTGTGGTGCTTCCGCACGAGCTGACGCACCCGAAAGCGAAGGCAGATCGCCTCGAGCTGATGCGGGCGACTCATTCGAACCCCGAGCCGATCTACGGCCTATATGAGGACCCCGAACTAGAGTTGAGCCGGATCGTTGCGTCCGAGCGCGCCCGCGGTATGGCCCCGCTGGTGCAGGCCGCCTTCCCTACCTCCACGCGCCCCGACGGCGAAGCGCATCTGCTATACCGCCTGGACGACCCGGAGCTCATCGCCCGCATTCAGGGCTTCTTCGAGCCGCGCCGCGTCTGGATCGCGGATGGCCACCACCGTTATGAGACGGCGCTGAACTATCAGCGGGAGCGGCGTGAAGCCGACGGCAACCCCGACGGCAGTCGCCCATACGACTACCTGCTCATTGGCCTGAGCGCTTTCGAGGATCCCGGCCTGGTGGTACTTCCGACCCATCGCCTCGTCCGGAATGTGGGTGCGGCCCGCATGGAGCAGCTGGCGCTCCAGCTCGCCCGGTACTTTGAGGTGCGCTCGACCACTACCGCAGAGGCGCGCGAGTGGATCGGGAAGCACGAGCCAGGCAATAAGCGCTTTGCCCTGCTCGTTGGCGGGGGCGCATATGCGCTGACGCTAAGGGACATGAGGCTGGCGGAGGCTGCTCAGGAGCCAGGTCACTGCCCGGCATGGGGGAAGCTCGACGTAACCATACTGCAGGCACTGGTGCTGGATCGGACGCTCGGCATATCGTGGGAGGAGCTCGCGCACACCCCGGACGTGGCCTATACGCGGGACGAGGGGGAGGCTGCTGCCCGGGTGCAGAGCGGTGAGTTCCAGATCGCCTGCCTGCTCCAGAATCCGACCGTAACCGAGGTGCGCGACGTGGCTGCGGCGGGCGACAAGATGCCGCAGAAGTCGACCTTCTTCTACCCGAAGATATGGAGCGGCCTGGTACTTCGCTCCCTGGAGTAGCGCCGGCTCGCTCGACTGCCTACCAGCCGCGACCCCTTCGGGGGTCGCGCTGCTTTGGGCAGCCCGCGCCACGTTGTGCGCCTGGTTCCGCTGGCCCCGCTCTTGCCTGTCCGCTCGCGCTATGATATGATGAGCGGCGAGAGAGTGGCCCGCGCCCTTGATGACGGCGCGGACGGCAGGAGGCACCCCGGTGGGCGAGCGTTACTCGGTGACAATACACGAGATGCCAGCAGAGGGGCGATCCCGCGAGCGGGCTATGCAGCTCGGGGGCAGGCCGATGCGCGCCTAGCGGACGTGTCGGCCTGCCTGTGAATCGCGCAAATCGGGCAACAATCGCGCAATCGAGGGCGCGAACCCCGCAACTGGCGGCGAGGAAGGGGATAGGACGGTATGAGCAGTGCTGCGCTGGGGATCGCTCCGACGCTGGAATCCGAGCGCGAGGAACGCAAAGAGTCCTGGCAAGATAACGGTCTCGAGGCCCTGGCCGCCTTCGCCAACTCGCGTGGCGGCACGCTCTGGATCGGGGTGAAGGACAATGGCGACCCCGTGGATCCTCGCGGATGGCCCGACGCGGGTGTGGCGGGCAAGATGGAAGCGATCATCAACAAGATCGTCTCCAGGCTAGGTGTGCATCCCGCTTCTGTGACCATTGAGACGGTCAAGGGCCAGTCCGTTCTCGCCATTCAGATGAAATGCGCCCCCTCTCCAGTCTCATTGGGTGGTCACTACTGGCGGCGGGTCGGCAACACGTCCCGCAGGATTCCCGCCGAGGATCTACAGCGCTTTCTTCTGGAGCGCACGGGCACCGCGTGGGACGGTCTGCCCTGCGAGGAGGGTCTGGCGGCACTCTCCGAGCAGGCGTTCGCGCGCTTCAAGGCAATGGCGAAGCATCGCCTGCCCGCCATTTCGTCCGACGACTCCCCTGAGCGCGTGCTGGACAACCTGGAACTGCGCACCCAGGAAGGGCGGCTCAGGCGTGCCGCCGTGATGCTCCTCGGGCGAGATCGCGCGCCCCAGCGTCTCCAACCGACCGCCTTCGTCAAGATGGGGCGGTTCAAGGATTCCATCACTATCCTCGACGACAAGGAGTTCGCCGGCAACCTCTTCGAGCAGTTAGACGCTGCAATGAAGCAATTCCGCCAGTACCTCCAGGTGCGCTATGAGTTCCGCAAGGAGATGGGCGACCTGAGCGGGCTGGAAGCCATGCAGCGTATCGAAATCTGGGATTACCCGCTGGATGCGCTGCGCGAGGCCGTGGCGAACGCCCTGCTGCATCGTGACTACACCGATCTCTCCAGCGTGATGATCCGCGTGTATGACGACCGCGTTCTGATCTCCAGCCCTGGCCTGCTTCCCGCCGGGGTGACTCTGACAGACCTGACCACCGACCCTCACCGCTCCAGGCCCCGCAACCCGCTGCTCGCTCAGGCTTTTTTCTTTGCCGAGATCGTGGAGCGATGGGGAACGGGCACCACGCGCATGGCGCGCCTCTGCGCCGAACAGGGCCTGCCCGCGCCCGAGTTCGCGGAGGTGAGCGGCGAGGTCTGGGTGACCTTCCGCAAAGACCTATTTACGGCCGAGCGGTTGCGGGAGATGGGATTGTCGCCACGGGAGATAGAGGCTGTCTCCTTCGTGCGCCAGCACGGGGAGATTACGAATGCTGACTACCGTAACCTTGCGGGGGTATCGGATCGTACCGCCGCCCGCGTTCTCGATTTACTTACGCGGGCGGGTATTTTTGAGCGTCGTCTATCAGGGCGACGAACGACCTATGTGATGGTGGGGCCATTGCCCGCCAATCCCGCCACAATCCCGCCACAATCCCGCCATGATGCGGCGAAACCCGCCAAACAGGGTACAGAAGACGGAGGGGCGGTATGACCGACCTCACTCACTTCGAGGGTTACGACGACTTTCTGCGGGGAATCAAGGAGCGCATCAAGTCTTCCCCGGTGCGCGCGGCCATCTCGGTCAACCGCGAGCTGGTACTGCTCTAACGGCACATCGGCGAGGAGATAATGGGAAGACAGGCGTAGTACGGGTTGGGGGGCGAAGGTCATCAAGCGCCTCACCGCCGACCTCACGGGGCGTTTCCCGGCGCGAAGAAATTCTCGCGGCGCAATCTCTATCGGACGCGCGCCGTCTTCCGGGCCTACCAGGAGCAGCCCGAATTTGTGCCGCAGGCTGCGGCACAAATCCTATGGCGCCACAACGGCGTTCTGCTGGAAAAGGTGACGAGCCAGGAGGTGGCGCGCCTGGTACATTCGCGCCACCTATGGACACGGCTGGAGCCGAGCCATCCTCGAGCATCAGATCGAAACCAACCTGTACGGCAGGCAGGGCAAGGGGCTCACTAATTTCTCCCGCCGCCCGCGCCGCTGGAAGCTCCGCAACCCGCTGCTCACCTGGAACATCGGCAGGGAGATCACGGATCGGCAGGCGCGGTACATGCTGGCAGGTGCAATACCCGCCAAACCCGCCACCAACCCGCCAGAAACCCGCCAATCCGGCAAGGAACCCGCCACCTCGGGCGATGAACAGGGGTCTCAGGGATGAGCCGCCGCCGCCGCGGTTTTGCGACACAGGCTGTGTCACAAACAATTGACCACCAACTGGTGGACGATTTGAGCCTGCCTGCCACGATACTGGAGGAGCGAGTTCAAGGGGCGGTACTTGACGATAGAGAAGCCCGCTCTGCAGGAGGGGCACGGAGCTGCGAGGAATACCGCTCACATGACGCCCAGCGACCTTCTCGACGAGCTTGAGACCTTGAGCGACGCAGGCCGCCTGCACAGGATGATCGCGATCGGCCGCGCTGCGGCGACAGATGACATGGCGGCGCAGGTGCTGAAGGATCTCTCCGCACGCGGATTCTACGAGCGCAGGCTTGCGCTGATGGCCTGCTGGGGGTCGCGCGACGCCGGCACGGCCCTCGCGGTGCTGGGAGGCGCGTCCCGGACACTCCGCGGTATGGCAATTGCGCTCATACCCGTGCTTTGCTCCGACGCGCAGGTCGTCCATGCGCTTGAATCGTTAACTGGCAAAGCCCGGCGGGCCCTTCTTGGTCGCCTGGTGCGATGTGGGCGCAGGGGCCCGATCGACACACTCCTCGGCCGGCTGGCCGACGATGGATCTTCTCAATTTGCTCCGCTGCTCGCCTACGGATCCACGGCAGTGGTGCAGCGCCTCCTGGACAGGCTTCCCGAGGATCTCGGCCTGATAGATTGGAAGCGCGTTGCACGGCGCCATCCGGAGATCGCCGCGCAGGCGCTGACGGCTCGCGCGCAGGCGGCCGTAGAACCTGACATCCGCCTGCGAATTCTGGTCAACGGCACCTTCGGGATCATCGCCGTGCGACGCCCCGATACAGCGGTGGAGCTGACACGGGAAATAGTCAGGACGACCTCCATCAGTCACCTCGACCTCACGGAACTCGTCGCTCGCCGACCAAACGCTGTCGCGTCACTCGTGCTCGACTCGGAAGATCGCCCGGCCGTACTGTTTCAGTCGAGAGCCGACCGGCTCGATATCGATAACCTACTTCGGCTTGCCGTCGATCGCAGTGAGATGCTTGGGTCCCTGGCCCGATGGCTCCGCCGCGTCTCCCCCGAACTTCGCCCTGCTCTCTATCGAGCTGCCGGAGCGGGATGGCGCAGCCCCGAAGGAGTTCTCGACGCAGCCGTTGTCGCGCTTCTGCCATCCGACCTGCGTACGGCCGAGGCTCGGCGCAACCTCACCTTGCCGGCTCTCGCGGCGCAGCCTTCCATGCGACTTCCCTACGCCGCTCTCCTGCCCTGGGAGGACGCCTGGGCCGCGCTCGAATCTTCGATCCATAGCCCGGACGCCGAGATCCGCGCGATAGCCATCGACGCGCAAATCCGCGCTGCGCGGTTCGACCCGAATCACCTTGGCGACGCGCTCGGCCTCGTCCGCTCTCGATCCAACGAACAGGACCCGGTCCGCTGCGCGATGCTCAGCGCGCTCGCTTCGCTCCCGCCCGGCCGCTGGCAAAAGGCCCATCTTGGCGACATCGGCGAGTGTCTCCGCGATGCCCTGAGTGCGGCCGACCTCTCCGCGAGCACTGCGGTTCAGGCCGAAGAGCTTGTCATCGGCCTCATTCCCTTCCATCCGGAGTGGGCCGCGCCCTGGTTTGCCCGGCTCGTACAGGAGCAGGGGCAGATGTGCGCTTTCCGCCTTGACACGCGACTGAGCGATCGCGACGTCCGCAACGTAGGGCCCGCCCTCCTCGGGGTTTTCGCTGCGTGGGAGTCGAGAGAGCGCGACGACGCTCTGATTCAGGCAGCCTACAAGCTTGGGCTGCGTGTGCGGGCACTGCCCGGACTCCTCGATCTGCTGGAGCGCGTATTGAGCCGCGCTATCAGCCGATCTGTCGCGCCTAAAGCGCTCTCCCTGCTCCAGCAGCATGGTCGGGGCCGCCTGGAGTCACTGATCCCATCACTTGTTGCAGAGGATCCAAGCTGGGTTACTCTCCCGCCAGTTCAAAGATATCTCCATCGCTGGCGGCAAGAGCTGCTCACGCCCCTCCTTGGAAAGCAGACTCATCGTGGCCGCTTTAGCACAGCCATGACCCCCCTCCTGATCCCGATGGATGACGGCTTTGAGCGGTGGACGCAGTGTCAGCA
>JBBRJW010000134.1:0-6740 GCA_038218705.1 Chthonomonadales bacterium
GGACTCGTCGGCAGCCCGGTCACCCGCGCGACGATGTCGAAGGCAGAGCTCGCGACTGCCGAGGCGAAGGCCACAGATGAGGCGAAGAAGCACTGGATCGTGCAAAACGGGATCATTACGTACGACGGTAAGAACGACAGCCTCTGTACTGTCAGGGACTATGCGGACTTTGAGATGCTCGTCGACTGGAAGATCACTCCGCATGGTGATAGCGGAATCTATCTGCGGGGCAGTCCCCAGGTCCAGATCTGGGACGATGCTCCGGCCATTGCAGCGCAGGTCGGCTCAGGTGGCCTCTATAACAACGAGAAGAACCCGAGCAACCCCACCCGCAGGGCGGATCGCCCGGTTGGGGAGTGGAACCGGTTCCGTATCCTGATGATCGGAGACCGGGTTACCGTCTATCTGAACGATGAGCTGGTCGTGCAGAATGTTCTCATGGAGAACTACTGGGAGCGCAGCAAGCCGATCTATCCCACGGGCCAGATAGAGTTGCAGCACCACAACTCCCCGCTCTTTTTCCGCAATATCTACATCCGCGAGATTCATGCAGCGACGCCATAGCGCTTGGCGCAAGGCCGGGTGAAAAAATGTTCCCGCGTTTTGTCGATCCCACGCGGCCAGCGGGAACTATTCCTGCCGCACATTCGTCATAATAGTTAAGCGTGATGCGTTACTGAGCTCTAGCAGTCCTTAACGAGATCGCTGATTGACTTTCGAAGACCATAAAGTACCTGTCAGGCGGCCAAGTAAGTCGTCGATAGAAGGCCCCGGCGTCTTTGTCCTGAGAAACTCAGGACAGGCCCCTGGCCTTTCGCGTCTTTCGCGAGGTGCTTACAATATGCGGCGGCCCTGTCCTCTTTTTGTCAGAGGACAGGGCCGCCGTTTTTTAGTCTGATCCACCTTACTGGTTTGCATCGATATGGTAGTACGAATTGTTGGACGCGGCATCGTTCGTCGCTCCAGGCAGGCCGAGATTGTCTGCGGGCTCAAGCCCTATACGATCTACTTGCTGATCCGCTCGACTATTCGTCGGCCTTCAGCAGCCAATGTCAGGAGAGAATGATGACTACGATGACTACGACAACTTCGAGCTCAACGCCCTCAGGCGCCAATCTTGTGCATGACACCATCGAGGAATCGATCCTGCTCGAGCGGTGCAAGTGTGGCGATCCCGCATCATGGGATGTGCTGATCCGCCGCTATGAGAAGTCCGTATACAAGTTCGCATACTCCCTCTGCCGCAATCACGAAGAGGCCGGAGATATCGCCGGGCAGGTGTTTCTGCGGCTCTACCAGAATCTCGGATCCTTCCGCGCGGAGGCGAGCTTCACTTCCTGGCTCTTCCGGATTGTCCGCAACACCTACCTTGACCTCTGCGTACGGCCGGCGCACAAGAGCCACTTAAGCCTCGACGCGAGCCCGGCTAATAACACCGAGCCTTCGGCAGGTCGCGACATTCCTGATCCATCGCCCTCCCCGGAGACCCTCTGTCTCGAAAACGAGACGTCCCAGATGCTGACGAAGGCGATCCAGCATCTTCCGGCATATCAGCGGCAGGTTCTTCACATGTACCACGCAGAGGGCAAGTCCTACGAGGAGATCGCGACGTCGACTGGCCTCTCCATTGGCACCGTCAAGTCGCGCCTCAACCGCGCACGGGCAATGCTCCGAGAGCGCCTTGCCCCCTTCCAGGAGACCTTGATGTCCGCCTGACCGAGCCCGGACGCTCCTCTGGCCCGGCTCTCTCATTCAGAGAGAGCCGGGCCTGTTTTGGTCAACGGCTGAAGCGGTAGCTGCTCTGGCAGGAGAGATCGGCAGATACGGCGAACACCATTCCATGGAGACGACCAAGGTAACTGCGCAGGAAATTGCTGAGATCTCACGGTCATCCCGGCGGCAGGAGGCTGCCGGCGATCTGGCCGGCGCGGCCGAGAGCCTGACCCGCCTCGCACTGCTCTGCGGCGCCGATGCACGGCAGGAGAATCCGCTCGTCTCACGATTGGAGCACGCAGATGTCTGCCGCAGATTAGGCGAAGCGCTCTCCGCCCTCGATCAGTTCGCAGAAGCTGCAAGGGCGCTTCAGGAAGCAACCGATCTCTACGGCGAAATTCCCACACCCGAAGCCCAGGAGGCCGCATCCGTCTGTGCCAAAGCCGTGCTGGCGGCAGTTGGCGCGCTCTGGGCGAAACCCTCCGAGCGTCTGCGCCTTCTCCTCGCGAACCACGAATTCCGGCTGGCCCAGTTCTGCCTCGAAAGTGGCACGGAGCAGGCGCGAGCAGAGGTCTGTATGCGGATTGCCGCCATTCTCGCGCGGCGTGAGCGCGCTCCGGAAGCGGTCATCCGGTATCGGTCCGCCCTCGAGTGGCTGGCCGCCTGTGCTGAGTCGCCCGAGGTTGCTCTGCTCCAGGGCCTCTGCCTCCATCGAATCGGCGGGATTGAGGCATATGTGCTGAATAAGCCAGCCCAGGCATTCGCAGACTACTCCCGTGCGGTTGAGCGTTACGAGTTCGCGCTGCCAGATCAAGCGGCCGAAGAGGGTCTGGCATTTTGCCGCATGGCGCTTCGCGAGTTTGGTATCGTGATCCCGCGCGAGTGAGCCCCGCTGCTCCTCTTCTGGACCCCGACCTGCGTCCTGGTCCCGGAAATCTTGCCTTCGTCGCTCCGTGCCATACCCGGTTCACGGCATCCTCGTCCGCTCCACAATTTTGTTGCGCGATGTACCACATCGCCATGCCTGTTCAGTTCGTACGGGCCGCAGTTTGATTTGCGCCTATCGCACTGGCCTCGCCCAGGAGACTCTCGATGAAATCTATTTCGCTCCTCGCTCTCGTTTCGCTCTGTTCGGCCGCGCTCCCGGTGGCTGGCGCCCCGGTCGTAGTTCGGGGCGGCAGTGTAACCCTCACCGCGACCGATGGCACGTTCACCGTCACCTCGGGCAGAGCCGCCGTGAAGGCCAACCTGTGGCGCATTCAGCTCCAGAGCGGGCGCATGCTGCAGAGCGCGGGAGCGCGATCAACCGTCGAGAGGATCGGTCGCAACGACGTGCGCCTCCGCTTTGAATCGCCGGATGCACTCGTGCGCGTGCGTGCCAGAGGCACCGCCGCCGGCGTTGACCTTACCACCGAGGTCAGCCGTATCAAGGAGACCGCGCTCGAAGTGAGCGCACCGGCGGCGCTTCGCTTCTCAACGTCCGGGCTGAAGCGAGTTCTCTTCCCGAGCTTCCTCGGTGTGGCTCTCAAAGCACCCTTCTTTGCCCCCCATACCGAGCCGAGCTCCTGGTCACCCGTCAAGCCGGTCGGTCCGGAGGGGCTCCGGCGCGTGGCAGGAATCACCATCAAGTCCGACACGAGTTCCGGTACCTCCCCTGTAACCGTAACCGACCCGGGGAAACTGACGCTGGGCACCGGCCTCGCGGCCCGCTGGGCTGCTCATCGGGTCACTGCCAACCGCCTCCCGGAGCAGACACCTCAGATCGAGCTCCTCCATGCCGGTGGTGGCGCATTCCTCGGCGGGCATCGTGTCGAGAACGGATGGCTGTACCGATTTGGCGGGTTGGTCTCGGAAGAGGACTCACCCCTGGTGATCGACACTCTGGAGCGGCTCGCTGTCGCACTGGCGGAGAACTCGACCGTGCGCCCGCTCGCTGGCGGAGCCAGGCGGGCTCTTGTACTGATCTCCGTGCGTCGCGGTCCGGTCACAGGATCGTGGAGCGCCGTCAATATCGCAAGCCTGCAGTCCCGTTTGGCGGCGTCCTCCGCGCTTGCGGGCGCCGGTGTGAAGCTTCGGGTCGCGCAGAGTATCGTGCAGGTGCGGGCGGCCCTCACTGACCCGACCGTGATGGCGGTCGTCAATCCATACGGCGAGTGGTTCGCGTCCGATAGGGCAGACGGCCTGTCGATCCTCGACGCGCTCCACACCTATCTCGCGCGGGGCGGTACCGTTCTCAACACCGGCGGATACTCATTCTATGTTCCGATGATTGCAGACATGCGCGCATCGCTCACCGAGAACTATCCGAGTCGGGGCTTCAGCGACTACACGAGAATCGAAACCGCTGGCGGCGCGCTCGACTGCTACGGAGTACAGGACGCGCACGATTCCACACATATCTTTGTGCCGGCACGGTGGGAAGCTGGAAGCGACGATTTGGGCGGCCATGTGGAGCGCATCTGGCGGACATTCGTCGCCGGGGGGCAGGTCTGGTCCACGCCGGCGACGCGGTTCACTGCTGCGCCAGAGGCAGGCACCGCGCTTCGCGCATATGCTCTGGCAAACGGCCTCGATCACCCCCTCTCAGCAAAGATGTCGCCGGTGCTCCTGGCGAAGTGGAAGCGGGCTATCCACATCAAATCGAACACGCCAAGCGCTGCGGATGACATGCTGCTGGTCGCCAGAGCCCCGGCAGAATCGACGATACACATTGCGCACTACATGCGCGGGGGATTCGACCACCAGATTCCGGACCTTCTGCCGCCCAACCCAAATTACGGTACTGCGGAGGAGTTTCGAGCCGTTATCGACGCGGCTCATGCTCGGGGCGACCTCTTCATGCCCTATACCAACCACACCTGGTGGAACGATAACCCGAAGGGGCCCACGTATGCCGGGCAGGGCAACGAAGCGCTCCTGCTCGATCTCGACGGCCAGCCGAAACACGAGAGGTATGGCCCCGATTCTTCTGGCTGGTCGGTCTCGCCCTACCACCCGGCGACCATCGCGGCCGCCGACCGAATCCAGGCGCAGTTCACCACCGAGTACCCCTCTGACATCCTGTTTCAGGACCAGAATGGCGCGCGCGGCCTCGAATACGATACCAACCCGGCCTCGCCGGTGCCCTATGCGTACAATCAGGGCTGGATCAACACGGCCACCAGAGCCTCCTCGAAGATGCCGGTTGCAACGGAAGACGGTTTCGATCATCTGCTCAACGCAGAGTCCGAATTCTGCGGTCTTGGCCAGAACCTTCCCATCGTTGGGGACCATCCGGAGATGCACCTCTCCAATCGCCTCCGGGATCCGGACTGGGAATTCTTCCCGATCGCCCAGTATGTGGCACACGACAAGGCTTTCTTCATGCTGCACGACCTCGAGGTTGGAGTGACCGACCATACGCGCCTGGCATGGGCGCTCGCGCTAGGGTACCAGCTCTCGACCGCGATCAATCACAACCAGCTCTCCGATCCGAAATGGCTCGACTGGGTGGCCGAGCTCGACCGGGTTCAGAAAGCGCTCGGGCCATTCTTCATGGGCGCCCCACTGCGCTCGTTTCGCTATCTGCGGGGCAGCGGCGAGCACGGCGTAATGGAGGCCGTCTATGGGGAGATGCGGGTGGTGGCCAATGTGAGCGGAGCCCCTTATCAAGACGGAGCCACCACGATACCCGCCGATAGCTTCCACGCCGTCGCGCCCGGCGTCAACATGCTTTTCTGACGGGCTTGCGCCTCGAAATCAGGGGTCGATAAGAGGAGTCTGCGGTCGGCGCGGTTAACCTTGCCACGACCTACAAAACATCCTCCGGAGTTCCCGATGTCCCTTTCACGATTCCTGCGGTCCGCTGCCGCGTGCATTTGCATGGTCGGCTCATTCGTACTGGCCTGCCGTGCGCATGCCGACGATAACATGTTCCCCGCTGCGCCTGCGGCTCAGAAGGCGATCACTTTTGACGGCAAGGGCTTTCTCATCCACGGCAAGCGCGAGTTCATCGCGTCCGGCAGTCTCCACTATGCCAGAGTCCCTCACGAGCTCTGGCGCGATCGGCTCCTCCGCTTCAAGCGCGCGGGATTCAACACGGTCCAGACCTATGCCTTCTGGAACTACCATGAGCCGCGCGAAGGGGAGTGGAATTTCAAGGGCGATGGTGACATTAACGCGTTCCTCAAGATCGTTGAGGAACTCGGCATGTACGCCGTGGTCCGCGTGGGCCCCTATGTGTGTGCCGAGTGGGATAGCGGCGGCTACCCGGTCTGGCTCCGGTTCAAGCCGGGAGTAAAGGTGCGGCAGGAGAACGAGCCGTTCCAGGCAGCGGTCGATAAGTGGCTGGATCACGTAATGCCGATCGTCAGCGCCCACCAGATAAACCGTGGCGGCTGCGTGATTATGGTGCAGCTCGAGAACGAGCACCCTCAGGGATGGGGGACCGAGATGCCGAACAACTACTTCCGGCACCTGCGCGATAAGGCTCTCTCGCTTGGCCTCGAGGTCCCCTACTTCTTCAGCGGCCTCCACCACGGCTCCGATCCGGCAGGCAGCAATCCGTGGTCGAGCGCGGGCCGCAAATCTCCCTGGTATTCCACCGAGTTCTGGCCAGGCTGGTACGACCTCTACGGCCCGCTTGTGCCGGAGCGACAGCGCTTTTTCGACCGGGGCAACTGGAAGATTCTCGCGTACGGCGGCAACGGCTACAACTTCTACATGCTCCACGGCGGAACCGATTTCGACACGTGGAACGACGATGAGATGGCATCGAGCTACGACTATGCGGCAGCAGTGGGCCAGGCCGGAGACCTCCGGCCAATCTATTACAAATTCAAGCGGGTCGCACTCTTCGCACGCAGCTTCCCGGAGATCCTGGAGCAGAGCGACAACTCCACCGCGGAGATAGCAGGAGCGGCATCGGAGACCACCCTCCGCCTCACCGCCAGAAAGAGCCCGAGCGGCTCGATGCTCTTTCTCGACAATAACGGCCGCGCCGATGTGAAGACGAAGGTGACACTTCCCGGCCTCGGCTCTCTGCCCTC
>JBBRJW010000135.1:0-6725 GCA_038218705.1 Chthonomonadales bacterium
CGCCGAGGCAGGCGAATAGGGAGGGGCAGCGCAGGGCCGATCGCCCTGCAGCCGGGCCGCCCCTGATCGAACCGAGCGGCGAGAGTCGAGTGCGACTCCCGCCGCTCCGGTCGTCTGGCGGGAGCAGAGCAGGGTTCCCAATCGTAGGAAACCAGAGCGCCGGCGTTGAATTGGGTGGCATTATACGCCATCAGCAATCGTGAAATACACCCCTCTGTCAGGAGAAGCCTCTTCATGAGCAGTGTCAAGGCCTTCCGTCGAATCCTTGTAGCGAACCGAAGTGAGATTGCAATTCGAGTTTTTCGAGCCTGCTCGGAACTCGACATTCGCACGGTTGGGATCTATTCTAAGGAGGATCGAGGAGCGCTGCACCGATACAAGGCGGACGAGACCTACGCCCTTCCAGAGCAGCGCGACCCGCTCAAGGCCTACCTCGACATTCCCACGATCGTTAGAATTGCGCGTGAACGGCAGATCGATGCCATTCACCCGGGATACGGCTTCCTCTCTGAAAACGCGGATTTTGCGCGCGCCTGCGGCGATGCCGGCATCGTGTTCATTGGACCGCCGCCTGAAGTGCTCGACTCGATGGGCGACAAGACCGCGGCCCGACGGCACGCACAGGCGCTCAACATTCCGGTAGTGCCGGGCACGGATCAGCCGATCGAGAGCGGGGCATCTGCGTCGGCCTGGGCCGCAGCAGTGGGGTATCCCGTTATCCTGAAGGCTTCGTTTGGCGGCGGCGGTCGCGGAATGCGCATCGCTCAGAACGAACGCGAGCTGATCGACCACTTCGCCGCAGCGTCGCGGGAGGCCGCTGCCGCCTTTGGTCGCGGCGACATCTTTCTCGAAAAGTACCTGCTGAAGCCAAAGCATATTGAGGTGCAGATCCTTGCGGATAGCCACGGATCTACCCTTCACCTCTATGATCGTGATTGCTCAGTGCAGCGCCGGCACCAGAAAGTAATCGAGATCGCTCCTGCGCTCACGCTGGAGCCCGGACTGCGTCAACAGCTCCTCGACTCAGCCGTGCGGCTCGCGTCGGCGGTGGGCTACGTCAACGCGGGCACAGTGGAGTTCCTGGTCGATCAGGAGGGACAGTTCTACTTCATTGAGATGAACCCGCGCATCCAGGTCGAGCACACCGTTACCGAACTCATCACCGGGATCGACATTGTGAAGTCCCAGATTCATGTGGCCGAGGGTTACCGCCTGAGCGACCCCTGTATTGGACTCACCGGGCAGGAGAGCGTGACCGTTCGGGGCTACGCCATCCAGTGCCGGGTCACTACCGAGGATCCGGCCAATCAGTTCATTCCGGACTACGGCCGAATTACCCACTACCGCTCCGCAGGTGGGTTCGGAATTCGCCTCGATGGTGGCACCGCGTTTTCCGGCGCCGTGATAACTCCGTTTTACGACTCCATGATCGTGAAAGTCTCGACCTCGAGTCTCACCTTCGACGACTGCTGCAACAAGATGTCGCGCGCGCTGAGCGAGTTCCGCATCCGTGGGGTGAAGACCAATATTCCGTTTCTCGAGAACGTGGTCCAGCACCCGGCGTTTCGTGCGGGAAAGTGCGACACCACCGTCGTTGAGTCGACACCGGAGCTCTACGACTTCTCTGTAAGCGCCGACCGCGGAACGAAGCTGCTCAGCTTTCTCGGGGAGGTGACGGTAAATGGCAACCCGCAGGTGAAGCCCGGGAGCCGGCCTGCGACCTTGCGGAGCCCGATTCCTCCGCCCGCGGATCTGAGCGTGCCCGTTCCTGAGGGGACAAGGGACCGCCTCAAGCGCCTCGGGCCCGACGGATTCGCGGCCTGGGTGAGGGAGCAGAATCGCCTTCTCGTGACAGACACCACCCTGCGGGACGCCCATCAGTCGCTGCTAGCCACGCGGCTTCGCACCTGCGATATGGAGCCCGCGCTGGATGCAATCGCGCGCGATCTTCACAACCTCTTCTCGATCGAAATGTGGGGCGGCGCTACCTTCGATGTAGCCATGCGCTTCCTTAACGAAGACCCGTGGGAGAGGCTCGCACTGCTGCGTGGGCGCATACCCAATGTGCTGTTCCAGATGCTGCTGCGCGGTTCCAACGCTGTAGGCTACACGAACTACCCGGACAATGTTGTCAAGGAGTTCGTTCGACGCTCCGCGGAGAACGGGATCGACGTTTTCCGGATCTTCGACTCCCTCAATGTCGTGGACGCGATGATCCCCGCGATCGAGGCTGTGCGCGAATCGGGTGCTATTGCGGAAGCGGCTATCTGCTACAGCGGCGATATCTTTGATCCAGCCCGGCCGAAGTTCAGCCTCGACTACTACGTGCGCATGGCGCGGGATCTCGAACGAGCCGGCGCGACGATGATCGCCATCAAAGACATGGCGGGGCTCTGCCGGCCGTTTGCCGCGCGCGAGCTGGTGCGGGCGCTGCGGCAGGAGGTGTCGCTGCCGGTCCACTTCCATACGCACGATACCGCCGGCGGCCAGGTGGCAGCGCTGCTCTTCGCAGCGGAAGCCGGTGTCGATGTGGTGGATGCAGCGATAAGCTCGCTCTCCGGCCTCACCAGCCAGCCCTCCATGGAGGCGCTGGTAGCCGCGCTGCAGCGCCAGGAGCGAGACACCGAGCTCGATCTCGAAGCCCTGATGCGCCATGCCGACTACTGGCAGGCGGTGCGCGAGAAGTATGCGCCGTTTGAGAGTGACCTGAAATCGAGTTCCGGCGATGTCTACCTGCACGAAATACCGGGCGGCCAGTACAGCAACCTGCGGCCCCAGGCGGAGGCAATGGGCGTAGGCCACCGCCTCCCGGAGCTGAAACGGATGTACGCGACCGTGAATGCGATGCTTGGCGATATCGTAAAGGTAACGCCTTCCAGCAAGGTTGTCGGTGACTTCGCGCTCTTCATGCTCACACACAACCTGACACCGGAGACGATCCTCGAGCGCGGCCGCGACATTCAGTTTCCGGACTCGGTTGTCGGGCTCTTCGCGGGCGAGATCGGCTATCCTGAAGGAGGCTTTCCTTCGGAGATCGCGGCCGTCGTGTTGAAGGCGCGCGTCCCCGTGGTGGGCCGACTTGCCGAGATGCTGCCTCCCGTGGACCTCGAGCTGACCAAACGTGAGGTCGAGCGCTCCACGCATCAAGCTGCGCGCGATGAAGACGTGCTCTCTTACCTTATGTACCCGCGCGTCTACACCGACTTCGCGGGGCAGCGCCGCCGCTTTGGCGACGTGAGCGGAGTGCCGACGGAAGCATTCTTCTACGGTATGGAGCCGGGCGACGAAGTCGAAGTTCAGATCGAGCCGGGCAAAGTCCTGTTTATCAAGTACATTGCTCGCACCAGGCCGGACCCACAGGGCATGGTGACACTCCTCTATGAGCTGAATGGTCAGCCACGAGAGGTGAAAGTGCCGGACCGCTCCACGGCCGCTTCGGTCCACCGGCGAGCCAAGGCGGACGCGGACAATATGCACCATGTTGGCGCGCCCATGCCGGGCGGGGTTGTTGAGATCGGCGTGAAGCCCGGACAGCAGGTGGAGAAGGACGATTTCCTTGTGAACCTCGAAGCGATGAAGGTGCAGGTCTATATCACGAGCCCGATCAAAGCCACCGTAAAAGAGGTGCTCGTTAAGACAGGAGATCGGGTCGATACGCAGGATCTGCTGATTGTATTCGCTTAGCGATCGCAACCAAGCTGGCAAAATTACTTGAATTCGGCCGGGCTTTTCTGATACAATGTGCAGTGGAATGCAATCGGATGGGCTCGCTTCCACCTGGGGTCCACCAGTGCGCGCCTCTGGTAACGTACTTCTACTTCACAACGGGACCGGATTGCGAACGGGAGGAAGACAATGAAGCGACAATTTATGGGGTTGATGACCGCCGGACTGCTGGGACTCGTCTGCTGGACGGCCGTTCCTGCTGGCGCTCAGGCGAACAAGGCCGACAAGCCGGCTGCGGCGAAGGCTGGCAAGTCCACAAAGGCTTCCGTCTACTGCTGCAAAGAGTGCAAGACCTGTTACACTGAATCCGCATGCAAGAAGATGGGTGGCAAGGACAAGATGGGCCACAAGCTTGCAAAGATGGCGAACTGCCCGGCAGGCTGCAAGATGGCCGGCGAGAAGTCCGAGAAGAAGTCGGAAAAGAAGTCTGGCAAGATGGCTGACAAGAAGATGAAGATGTAGGTGCGCGCCGGCCCGCGTTACCGCAGGGCCGCGTGAAACAAGCAGGGTCGTTCGTTGTCTCATTCGCCATGAGCACAACTGGACGGCCCTGCTGACCTTTTTTGCTCGCTTGTGAGTGCGCTGCGGTGACCGTCTACCGACATGTGTGGTTCCCGACAGACCCGATTTCGATGTGCGGTGCGTGTCCTGAACCCAACCCTGCCCTGAAGAAGGAGTTACCAATGTCAATGGCTCGTATCGCGCGCCTCCTAGGCGCGGGAGTGGCCGTCGTGGCGCTATCGCTGATTGCAGGCGGTGCTGCCAATGCGTTTCCGAAGTTTGCCGCCAAAGAGAAAGTCTCGTGTATCTACTGCCATGCAACGCCAGGCGGCCCCCGCAATTTTCGCGGGCTCTACTACAAGGCTCATCAGAACTCGTTCGCGGATTTCGATGAGACGCGAGAGGCGAAAGCTGCTGGCGTCGAGCCGAAGAGTATGGGGCCAGACGCCATGGCTGTTACCGCAGGATACGATGGCTCGTACACCGCCCCCGCAGGCGGCGGAGCATCAACCGGCGTCCTAAGTTACACGGTCAAGGACATTCATGGCAAGGATGTCAAGCTCTCGAAATACCGAGGAATGGTGATCCTCATTGTCAACGTGGCGTCGAAGTGCGGCAATACGCCGCAGTACGCAAGCCTGGAGAAGCTCTACGCAAAGTACAAGCTGAAGGGATTCACCATCCTCGGCTTCCCGGCAAACGACTTCGGCAAGCAGGAGCCTGGCACCAACCAGGAGATCGAGGTGTTCTGCAAGTCAACATATAACGTGGACTTTCCGATGTTCTCCAAGATCGTGGTTAAGGGCGACGGTCAGGCCCCGCTCTACAAGTTCCTGACGGACAAGACCACCGACCCAAAATTCGGCGGAGACATCGACTGGAACTTCGCCAAGTTCCTGGTAAATCGCAAGGGTGAAGTGGTTGCCCGCTATAAGGCAAGCGCGGATCCGCTGAAGTCCGCGGAGATTGTGGCTGCAATCGAGAAGGAGCTTGCCGCTCCAAATCCGACCAAGACCGCAGAGTAGTCGCAAAACGGGCTCGGAATCTGTGGCCGGGGCGGCGGGATAACTCCCGCCGCCCCGGCCATCGTTGTAATAGCCTGCGTTAACGAAAATATAACGTGCGTTGCTGCAAAACGGGTTGACGAATGGCCGGGCATTCCTGTACAATGCACAGAGTCTACTGATCGCTCGGGCGGATCTGTTTCGGCGCAAAGGGCAGGTAATAAGCACTGATGAAGCGTCCAGGTCAACAATCGGTAGTTTGCTGCGCGATCGGCCTTGTGATCGTGCTCCACGCGCTGGCACTTCTCCCCGTCGCGGCGGCCCCCGGGGCCGCAGTACAGGCGACACCGAGCGTCGTCGAGTCCGGCAAGACCGTAACCTTCAAGTGGTACATCACGGGCACCAAAGTTCTGCTCTCAGGAGGTGGGTTTGGCGCGGGTAAGGTCGTCACCGGCCAGACCACGGCCACCGACACCCCACACAAGACCACCCGCTACCTCCTGGATGTCTGGTACCTCGATCCGGCCCAGAAGAGCCCTCCCAAGACTCTCCATTCCCAGTATTCTGCAACGGTTCAGGTCACCGATGCGCTCGAGCCGCAAGCGCCTGTTCGTCCGCCTGATGAGGATACGCTCTCCCGACTGGTTGCAGAGCTTGTGAACCGCGAGCGCATAGCGAACGGCGTTGCTCCGCTGGCGTACCACGCTGGATTGCAGGAAGCGGCGCGCTGGCAGGCCAAAGATATGGATCAATTCCACTATCTCGGCCATACCGATCACTCTGGCCGCGAATTCAGTGACCGGATTCAGAACTTCCAGTATGACGACTACCTTAACCTTGGCGAGAATGTGGCCGACGGGAAGTTCACGCCGGCAGAGCTTGTTGCCGCCTGGATGGCGAGCCCCGCGCACCGTGCGAACATCTTGAACCCCGACTACAACGAGTCCGGCGTGGGCCATTGCTCCACCGGAACCCATCACTCCTGGGTCCAGGACTTTGGTCGCCGCGAAGGCGCGCACCCGCTGCTGATCAACGGGGCAGCGGCCCGGGCGAGCACTCCCCGCGTGCAGCTCTACTTGTATGGTGACAGCACCACCACGCAGGCGCGCTTCAGTAACGATGGGCAGACGTGGACCCCCTGGGAATCCTACCGGACCGTACGTGAGTGGGACCTGCTGCCGGGAGAAGGCTCGCGAACCGTCTGCGTCGAGGTGCGTGCTGGCAAGAGCGTAGCACGCTCCGAGGCGACGATCCTGCTCGCGCCTTCGTCGTCTGCGGCAACCGCCCGTGCAGCGAGCGTCCAATAGGGCGCTGGCCTCTCTTCTATGTCCACACCAAAGCATCTGGTCGTTCATAACGTCGTGCACCTGCTCGCTGAGCCGCGCTCTGGCGCGGAACAGGTGAGCCAGGCGCAGATCGGCGATCTCGTGACGATTGCGGAGCCGCATGACCCCTATGCTCTGTTCCTGACGGGCGACGGCTACAAGGGCTGGG
>JBBRJW010000136.1:0-6725 GCA_038218705.1 Chthonomonadales bacterium
TTAAAAGCGGCAAAAAACATAAACGCGAACACTCAACAGTACGCGCTCGCGGCTTAAGCCCCGCGACGTCCGCCTCACCCAAGCCGGTCGGGTGAGTTTCGGGCGTAACTAAAGCCGGCTTACCGACACTCGGGCCCGTCTGCCGCCCGAGCGGGAAGCACTCCGCAGTCTAGCGCATCGCTGGCCCTGTTCTTGTGGCAGGCGGTCGCGAAACATAATCGGGAACTACGCTCGTAGACGCTGAAGGCAAGTCGCTGGGAACGAGAGTTCGAGTCTCTCCACCTCCATATCAGGCAGCGCATGGCGCACCGGCACGGTCGCCTTGCGCTGCTTTTCTACTGTTTATGGCTCCCGACGCACAGCGTGGAGCGGTATCGCGGTTTTCCGACGGAAGTGAGCGTGCTGAATGTTTATCGATGAAGTTGAAATAGAGGTGCTGGCCGGCAACGGCGGCAATGGAATGGTGACCTTCCGCAAAGAGAAGTTCGTGCCGAGGGGCGGCCCGAACGGGGGCGATGGCGGACATGGGGGCTCCATCAAGTTCAAAGTGGATCCGAACGTCACCACGCTGCTCGACTACCGATATCAGCAGAAGTTCCGTGCCGACCGCGGGGGCGACGGTGGCTCCAAGGATATGTTCGGTAAGGATGGCGGCGACCTGACGCTCAAAGTTCCGGTCGGCACGGTCGTCACCGACCTGGCTACCGGGCAGATCATCGCGGACCTTATTGCGCCGGATGCCAAGGTTATCATTGCACGCGGCGGGATCGGCGGGCGTGGCAATGCCCATTTCACCACATCCATCCATCAAGCGCCCAAGTTCGCGGAGAAGGGTGAGCCCGGCGAACAGTTTCGCCTTCGGCTCGAGCTGAAGCTGCTCGCCGACGTGGGCCTCCTCGGCTTTCCGAACGTTGGCAAGTCTACGCTGATCGCGGCAGTCTCGGCAGCGAAGCCCAAGATCGCGAACTACCCATTCACCACGCTCGTCCCCAATCTCGGCGTCGTCTATGTCGAGCGCGAGCGCCACTTCGTAATGGCCGACATTCCGGGAATTATCGAGGGCGCGAGCGAGGGAGTGGGCCTTGGCCATCAGTTCCTCCGCCATGTGTCGCGGTCGCGTCTGTTGATTCACATCCTCGATGTGAGTGGCATGACCGGGCGTGATCCACTGAACGATTTCGAGGTTCTTAACCGCGAGCTCGCACTGTACGACGAGCGGATGGCGCGCCTCCCGCAGGTCGTTGCGCTCAATAAGATGGATGTTGCGCCCGAGCCCGAGGCTGTGGACGAGCTGGAGCGAATACTCCAGGAGCGCGGACACAAGGTTTATCGCATCTCCGCGGTAACGCGAACCGGACTGCAGCCGCTTATCTACGATGTGATGGTGCGCCTCGAAGCCATTCGCGCCGAGGATCAGGCGAACGAGGAGCGACTGGCGAACGATGTCCACATCGTCGCCCCGGTTGAAGAGGACGAGAACCGGTGGGAGGCGAGCCTGGTTGAGCCGGGTGTCTTCCAGGTGGTTGGCAAGGGAATCGAGCGGATGGTCGCAATGGCTGACCTGGAGAACGACTACTCTGTCCGCCGGCTTCAGCGCAGCCTCGACAAGATCGGCATAACCAATCGGCTTCGCACTCTGGGCGCAAAAGACGGCGACACGGTGCGGATCCGTGACATCGAATTTGAATTTGAGGACGAGGACAAGTGGGATCAGGAGAACCAGACGGACGCAAAGCGCAAGGGCAAGGCCCGCGCTTGACCCAGGGCCCGGACGTGCCTGCCCGGATCGGCCGCGTGGTCGTGAAGGTGGGAACCTCCACCCTCACGGACGCGGACGGGTCCATCGACCGGCCGTTTATCGCCGACCTCGCCGCGCAGATCGCGGCCAGGCAGGCGGCGGGCCAGGAGATTCTGCTGGTCACCTCGGGCGCAATACGGGCCGGCCGTGACCGTCTCGAGTGCCGCAAGCGGCCGAATTTGCCTTCGGGCGCTCACCATGCGCCTTCCTTCTCACCCGATTCGCTGCCCTACAAGCAGGCAGCGGCAGCCACTGGCCAGGGTGTGTTGATGCAGACCTACTCCGAGGCCTTTGCCTGGCGCAATGTGGACTGCGCCCAGATCCTTCTCACCCGCGATGACCTGGCCGACCGCCGCCGCTTCTTGAACGCCCGCAACACCCTGCTTGCTCTTCTCTCCCTCGGTGTCATCCCTGTAATCAACGAGAACGACACCGTGGCGGTCGATGCGATCCAGTTTGGCGATAACGATAACCTGGCCGCCCTGGTCGCCACGCTGGTGGAGGCCGATCTCCTACTGATTCTCTCCGATGTGGACGGTCTCTACGAGCGTCCCCCGGGAACGGAGCCCGACCGCCCCAACCCGATCATCTCGTGCGTCAGCGACATGAACACGCTCCAGGCCTCAACAGGGGGCTCTACCAGCGACCTGGGAACCGGCGGAATGAGCACCAAGGTTCAGGCTGCCCGCATTGTAACGGAGAGCGGTATCCGGGCC
This sequence comes from Chthonomonadales bacterium, assembly GCA_038218705.1. Classification (GTDB taxonomy): domain Bacteria; phylum Armatimonadota; class Chthonomonadetes; order Chthonomonadales; family Chthonomonadaceae; genus JBBRJW01. The sequence continues at coordinate 2,515 of JBBRJW010000136.1, forward strand.
GTTATCGTGCGGGGAAGGCGCGAGCGGGTCGTGGTGGATGTGCTGGAGGGTGCGGAGATTGGAACGCAGTTCCTCCCCTCCGCCGAGGCGGCTCGCCTTCCTGCCCGCAAGCGTTGGATCGCGCACAGTGCGCGCGCGCGCGGGCACGTCGTGGTGAACACCTGTGCGGTGGAGCGGCTCATGCGCGACGGGGTGAGTCTGCTGGCAGTTGGCATTGTCAGCACGGGAGGATCTTTCCGCTCCGGCGATTTGATCGAAGTACGGGACGAGAGCGGCTGCGCCTTCGCCCGCGGACTGAGCAACTACGCAGTCTCCGAAGTGCGCCGAATCCAGGGCGCGCACAGCGATCAATTCGAAGGTATCCTCGGCTACAAGGGATTTGAAGAGGTGATCCACCGGGACAACCTGGTGGTCGAGAACGCGCACCGGCCGGACAGGAGCTGAGCGGAGGCACGGACATCCCTGTCCAGCCTCCGTATGGGACCACTCTGCAGGCCTCACCATCGGACGGAGCAGGTCACCTGCTGACCCGCGCCCCTCTTCTCGGATTGACCACGGAGTGCTGCCTGGCGGCTCCTCCCTGAGCCCCAGGGCCGTGCACGGACTCATTATCGGCTCATTCGCAGAATTCCACCCGGTTTCAAAACTCCACACTCCGCACCCGCGCAGGAACGGCGCGTCTGGTCCATAATAGAGAGTGGCAAAATCCGCATTGCGGCGAAACGCCAGATGAAGGAGAAAAGCATTGGCGCATAATGTTACGCTTATACGAGGCGATGGAACCGGTCCGGAGCTGGTTGAGGCCGCGAAGCGAGTTCTGGACGCAACCGGGGTTGCGTTCAACTGGGATGTAGTCGAGGCGGGCGTCGATATCATGGAGACCGCCGGCACCCCGCTGCCCCCCAACGTGGTCGAGTCGATTCGGCGCAACAAGGTTGCCCTTAAGGGTCCTATTACCACGCCTATCGGCGGTGGCTTCCGCTCAGTGAACGTGGCCCTCCGCAAGGAGCTGGATCTCTACGCATGCGTGCGCCCCTGCAAGTACTATCCCGGCATCCGCTCGAAGTACCAGGATGTCGACCTCGTGATTGTCCGCGAGAACACCGAGGACCTCTACGCCGGAGTTGAGTACGATGTGGATTCGCCGGAAGCGAAGCAAATCATTGCCATGTCTGGCGGAAAGATCCGTCCGGATGCAGCGATCTCCATCAAGCCTATCTCAACAACCGGATCCCGGCGGATCATCAAGTACGCGTTCGATTATGCTCGCGCAAACGGGCGTAAGAAAGTGAGCGCTGTTGCCAAGGCGAACATCATGAAGGTCACCGATGGGCTCTTCTTCCGCGTTGGGCAGGAGGTCGCCAAGGACTATCCGGAGATCGAGTACCAGGAGGTACTGGTCGACAACATGTGCATGCAGCTTGTACAGAAGCCGGAGCTCTACGACGTGCTGGTTCTCCCCAATCTCTACGGCGATATCCTTTCGGATCTCTGCGCCGGATTGGTGGGCGGCCTCGGTGTCGCGCCCGGTGCAAACATCGGCGAGAATGCCGCGCTCTTTGAGCCAACCCATGGCTCCGCCCCGAAATACAAGGGTCAGAACAAGGTGAACCCCGCCGCGCTGATCCTCTCCGGAATCCTGATGCTGCGCCACCTCAAGGAAGAGGACGCCGCCAACCGCCTGGAGAAGGCCATCAGCGCCGTGATCGCGGAAGGCAAGGACGTTACCTACGACATGAAGCCCGACCGCAATGACCCTACAGCGGTAGGAACTTCGCAGATGGCGGATGCCATCATACGTAAGCTGCAGGCCTGACACAGCTCAGGCACTGCTGGAGGACCCCATGAGGAAGAAGGTTACTATCGCGGGTGCGGGCCAGACCGGCGCAACGCTCGCCCACTGGCTCGCCCTTCGCGGCGACCTCGACATTGTGCTCTTCGACATCGTCGATGGCATGCCGCAGGGCAAGGCCCTCGATATGCTCGAGGCGATGCCGATCATCGGCTCGGATGCGCAGATCACCGGAACAAACGACTGGGCAGCCACCGCGAATAGCGATATCGTGGTCATCACGAGCGGCCTGCCGCGCAAGCCCGGAATGAGCCGCGACGATCTGCTGAAGGTGAACGCCGGAATCGTGCGCGATGTCACACGCGCTGCGGTGAAGGCATCTCCCAACTCGATTCTGATGCTGCTCACAAACCCGCTCGATGCGATGTGCCACATCGCCCTGCAGGAGAGTGGGTTTCCGGCCTCGCGGGTGATCGGTCAGGCCGGTGTCCTCGACACGGCCCGCTTCCGCACCTTCCTGGCTCAGGAGCTCAAAGTAAGCGTGGCGGAAGTGAACGCCTACGTGCTCGGCGGCCATGGCGACGACATGGTTCCGCTGGTTGGCAGCACGAACGTGGGTGGCATCCCGATTAGCAAGCTGATCGCGGCCGACCGCCTTGAGGAGATCGTTACGCGGGCCCGCAAGGGCGGCGCGGAGATCGTTAACCTGCTCAAGACCGGAAGTGCCTTCTACGCGCCTTCCGCTGCGCTCGCGCAGATGATCGACGCCGTGGTGAACGACCGCAAGCGCATCCTGCCCTGTGCTGTCTATACCGGCAAGAACGCGGGCGGATATGGCGTGAACGACCTCTACCTTGGCCTGCCGGCCAAGTTGGGCGCGGCGGGAGTGGAAGAGATCGTCAGCATTGATCTGACCGCGGACGAGCAGACAGCGCTGCAGAAGTCTGCGAGCTCCGTTCGGGAGCTTGTCGACGCGCTGAAGGGCTTCGACCCGCCCATGCTCGCCTAGCCTGACTTCGCGTAAGCCCGGAACTCGCAACGCGCGGAGCTCCGGGCTTACGACTGGATGCGGATCGCCTATGCGCCTTCTTCGACAGACGAGCGGGCAGCCGCTGGAAATCGGGACGACTCCACTCGACGGTGGCGGGCCTCAGCCGCTCTTCGCCGTTCAGGGATCAGAACGCATCTGCGCAAGGCTGCTCTCGCCGGAGAGCATGAGCCCCGAAGCAGCGCGGAGAATGACGTGGATGCGCGACCACCCACCCCTTCTTCCTCGATATAGCGAAGAGCATCAGCCCCTTATCTGGCCTCTCGACCTGCTTCTTCACCCGGAAACAGCCGAGTTGGCCGGCATGCTGCTGCCGGTTACTGGCGGGCTTGCGCCCCTCGGCGCGCTTGCGCAACTTTCGAGCCGCCTCGCCCTCTTTCCAACCTTCACCTATCGCGATGTTCTGCGGGTGTGCCGGAACCTCGCGGAGAGCGTGCGGCTGCTCGAGCTGGCGTCCATCGTGCCCGTCGGTCTGGCCGACACGAGCGTGCTGGTAAGCGGTGGCGGTCTCATCACTCTGTCCGACCCGGAACTCTGGCGCATGGACGACGGCGTCGCAGCCGGCGAGTTCGAATCGGCCGGCGCGATTCTCGAGCGACTCCTTACGCCACTTATCACGTGCGGCGTAATCCCACTCCCCGGCCTCGCGATGGCTGCCCGGCTCCCCGACGGCCGCGCGCCGCTTCCCGCCGAATGGCAGGCCGCGATCGAGGAGCTCGGCCGGAGCCTGCGGCGGTGCCCGGCCAGGGGCGAGCATCTCTACCCTCCGCAATTGCCAACATGCCCCTGGTGCGCTGAAATACTCGCCGACCATCCGGACCCCTACCCGGCCTCTGCGCAGGAAGACCACCCGGCCCGTACGCCAGCGAGATCGCAGAGGGGACTTCTCGCCAGGCTGCTCGGGCGAGCTTCGTAACCCTCTTGCTTTCTGGTCACGAAGGAATAGAGTTGACCGTTGTGTAATCGATGAGGCCAGAGACCTCCGACATCGACGCCGCCGCCCCGATTGATAGAATCCGGGGCGCCATCCGGCGAGGCTCCCGAAAGGAAAACGCATTTCCAATGAAGACTCGATCTCTTCTCACACATGGCGCGCTCGCTCTCGCGGCGGCGGCCATTGTCACCGGCATGGCCGCGCCCGCGCAGGCCGCCCAGCCCGGTAAGAAGCACCTGCTGGTGGTTACCGTCACCAAGGGCTTCCGCCACGATTCCATCCCCGTTGCCGAGGAGACCATAAAGATGCTCGGCGATCGCTCGGGCAAATGGGATACCGACTTCGTACGCACCGATGAAGACATGGCGGCGAAGATGACGCTCGCGGCCCTCAGCAAGGTCGATGCGGTCGTGTTCGCCAATACTACGGGCGTGCTT
>JBBRJW010000137.1:0-6712 GCA_038218705.1 Chthonomonadales bacterium
ATGCTCGCGACCGATGATGACGGGGCGGGCCTCATCAAGTACCCGGTGAGCGCCAACTCAGGAAGCTGGCCCGGAGGCTCGAAGGTGCGCCCATCAAACTGGTGGGATACCGTCGGGTTTGGCTGGCACGACGCCTACGCAAACGCCCTCGCCTATCGAGGGCTCCTCGGCGTGATCGAAATGGCGCGGCAGCAACACGACCCGGCGTTCGAGAAGCGTTGCTCCGCTGCGGCGGCAAAGCTGCGTGCCGCTTTTATGCCGGCGTTCTACAACCCGGCAACGGGAGTGCTGGCCGGGTGGCGCAGCCAGGATGGGGCCCTGCACGACTACGCGTTTCTATTCGTGAGCGGCATCGCCATCGACTATGGGCTCGTACCGCGCGAGCGCGCCCGCCCGATCCTGGTACGCCTGCTCGCGAAGATGCGAGAGGTCGGCTATACCCGCTTCGACCTCGGGCTGCCAGGCAACCTGATCCCGGTTGCCAGCGCGGACTACGTGAGCGATGAGCTGAGATGGGGCCGCGGCAAGCGGGCCGACAACCAGGATGGCTTCCAGATCTACGAAAACGGCGGCGCAACCTCCTGCTACGCCTGCTTCTTCATCTCCGCGCTCTACGACGTTGGTCTTCGCTCAGAGGCCGACCGGATCCTCGACCCGATCCTGACCTCCATTGCACACGGCGGATTCGAAGGGCGCGGCCCGAACGGAAACACCTACGACTGGAAGCGGTGGGACGGGACTCCGTTCGGATACGAGGGGTTCCTAACCGATAACTACTACACGCTGCTTGCAGCGGTGAAGCGACGGGCCGAACCAGCCCATTAACGCCGCGAGGCGAAGCTATCGATCTGCCCCTCGCCGGCCCCTCGAGTCCCACTCAATCCGGGGGCCGAAGCAGCTCGGTCCGGTTCGATTTGTTGGCCGAGGATTCGGGCACGGGGCGAACCAGTTCACCCTCGGGCGTGCGACCCGAAGTAGAGCGAAGCAGCGTGCGGGTCGCGAGGCCCGGATTCTGCAGATCAAGAACCCGGAGTACGCGCAGTACCTGTCGGGCGAGGGTCCAGTCGGTCCGGGCAAGGTCCGGCTGCATGCGCGCTAGCGTGGGGATTGCACGGGCATCCGCCATCGTCTCCAGATCGTCGACGATACGCGCGCGAAGACGGTGATCGCGGCTTCGCACCAGCCCGTAGAGCAGATGGTCGACCCTGTGCGCGAGCGTGAGGAACGCGAGGCCGCGTTCGGCCGAGGAGCGGCGCATCGCATCGGCCGATTCGAACCAGTCCCAGAAGAGATCCATCTCAGCGGCGGGGAGGGCGGAGAGGGCGCGCGCCACGGCCTCTTCCAGACGCAGCATCTGGGGCTTGCGAAGGTGCGGCGCCCAGATTCCCCGGTGGAAGTCGTGCAGGATGGCGCAGACCTCGGTCGCCAGTACCCCGGTGTCGAGACGAGGAACCGGCCGGAGCGCCACCTCCAGGTACTCCTCGCTGAAGGGCATCGCCGGCGCGAGGCGGTATGTGCGCAGCACCCTGGTCACTGCCTCCGCGACGCAAAAGCGTAGCATCTCGGGCTCCGCCGGTAGGGGTCCTTCCGCGGCAATCGCCAGGCGAAGCGCCTCGCGGACGCGCGGCTCTACTTCCGGCAGTAGATCGCGCGGTCCCTCCGGGTGGCCCGCGGTAAGCCAGGCGACCGCCTCGGCCTCGCGTCCCTCCCGTAGCCCCTGCAGCCACTGGTCTCTGTCCGCGGAATTGTCGTCTGCACTTCCCATGAAACTCAGCTCACCTTCCCGCACTCGCCCCGAATCGGTGTGGCCGACGGCAATCGATCCTGCGTCCGACCGGAATCGCTTCCGCCGTGCGAACCTCTGTCACCCGGCGCGCCGTGTGCCGCTCCGGCCAGGCACTCCATCCGTCCATGCACCGGAGCCACCACCCGGCCTGACAAACGACCGCCCCCACCCGGTTCCGAGCACGCCCTCCTCATTTCCTACGTAAAAGAACCATAAGTGATGAGAGGTCTCACCGGAGGCCCGGGAGGAAGCCGATGTCGATTGAACCGCCCCTGCCACGATCCGTCGCCGCGAAGCGGCCGCTGCTGCCGGAAGTCCCCTTGCGCCGCGACCTTCCGCCCGAGAGCAGCAATCCCTACCGGAACGCGCTGGAGCAGCTCGATGCAGCCGCCCGCCGGCTCCAGCTCGCCCCCGGCATTCACGAGATACTCAAGTATCCCAGGCGCGAGCTGACAGTACACTTTCCCGTAGAGATGACCGATGGCCAGGCGCACGTCTTCACCGGGTACCGGGTGCAGCACAATATGGCGCGCGGTCCCTCGAAGGGCGGGATTCGTTACAGCCCCACGATGGACCTCGACGAGGTGCGCGCACTTGCGATGTGGATGACCTGGAAGTGCGCCATCGTCAACATCCCGTTTGGCGGAGCAAAGGGCGGGGTGATCTGCGATCCGCGTACGCTCTCTGCCTGCGAGCTGGAGCGCCTGACCCGGAGGTACACGTCGGAGATCAGTCTCATCATCGGCCCCTCGACCGATATTCCGGCCCCCGACATGGGCACGAACGCACAGACCATGGCGTGGATGATGGATACGTACTCGATGACGCAGGGCCACACGGTGCCAGCGGTGGTCACGGGTAAGCCGGTGGAGATCGGCGGCTCCGAGGGGCGCGCGGACGCCACCGGGCGGGGGATCGTAACGGTCGCGGGCCTCGCTGCGGCGGAGCGGGGCAAGAGTCTTCGCGAACTGCGTGCGGCCGTGCAGGGCTTCGGCAATGTCGGCAGCGTCACCGCACGGATCCTGCATGAGCAGGGCGCAAGGGTAGTCGCCGTAAGCGACGCGGAGGGCGGCATCATGAACATGGCGGGGCTCGACATTCCGGCGCTCCTCCAGTTCGCGCATCGCGATGGGCGGCTGAGCGGCTGCGCCGGCGGTGAGCCAATCGGGACGAAGGAGCTGCTGGAGCTGGACGTGGACCTGCTGGTGCCGGCCGCAACCGAGAATCAGATCACGGCCGAGAACGCCGGTCGTATCCGCGCGTCCATTGTGGTGGAGGGCGCAAATGGTCCGACCACGCCCGCAGCGGACCGCATCCTGCAGGAGCGCGACGTGCTGCTGATTCCGGATGTACTGGCGAATGCAGGCGGCGTGGTTGTCTCCTACTTCGAGTGGGTTCAGGACCTGCAGTTCTTCTTCTGGAACGAGAGCGAGGTGAACGCGCGCATGAATTCGATCCTGGAGCGCGCCTACCGCGAGGTACGGGCAATGGCCGCCCAGGAAGGCGTGGAGAGGCGGCTGGCAGCCCATCTCATCGCCGTGAAGCGTACGGCAGACGCAACGCTGCTTCGCGGCATCTACCCGTAGAGAGCCGCCAGGGCGCGGCAGGGCAGTCACTCGGAAAAGAGCCGAACATAGGAGGCGCCGCTGGCGCAGCGAGTGCCTGCGTCCATATAACAGACGCTGAACGCGCGCCGTGGCTGGTCCGTGCAGTTCACTTCGGAGGCGTGAAGCAGCCAGTTATGCAGCAGCACGGCCTCCCCCGCCTCCAACTCCAGGTGGACCACCGTACCGTTTGCGCGCTGCTCTTCCGCCTGCTCTTCCGTAACGAACCCCGAAGGATGAGCAGGATTGAGCTGCCCGAAGCGATGGCTCCCCGGTATCACCTGTACGCAGCCGTTCGCGACCGTGGCCGCATCGAGCGCGGTCCAGACGGTGATGAGGGGATCCCGGTCGAGGCTCGCCCAGCGATCCTGGTGCCACGGGAGCCAGGTGCCGCGGCTGGCAGGTTTGTTCATAAACATGGCCCGATATGAGGCGATCGGGGTCTGCGCGCCATAGACCCGGGCACAGATCTCACGAAAGATCGGCAGCTCAGAGTAGGCGCAGAACAGCGGGTCAAGCTCGAGATCCTGGATCTTTCGATAGTGGAGGGTTGGGCCTTTGAACCCTCGCGACTGAACCCCCGCATCTTCGTAGCGCCCAGTCTCGCTGTCCTTCTGCATGATCATGCGATCGTAGGGCACGTCGGCTTCGCCCAGCATAATCGCATCGATGCGCCGCTGAAGCGCCAGCAGCGCCTCACCCTCGAGCAGACGCCCAAGCTTCAGATATCCGTCTCGCTCATACTGCTCCCACAGGTCTGGGGTAATCGGTTTTACCATCGTAACTTCATTCGGGCCAGAGCTTCACATTCCGAGTGACCAGACGGCCGGACATCCGAAAGCAAGGCTTCCCTCGGTCTCGGGAGCTTCCACTTCGCTGCTGGGAACTCCTGCCCGAAAGCGGAGTGCGATGTTGGCGGCCCACTTCGCGATTTCAGGTGAAGCACCTTGTTAAGTCCCTCCGCCGAGATCGGCGCGCATCAGCGCTTCATGGTTCTCGTCCGGACGGCCCGCTGCGGGACGGACGAGCGTAAAAGGCGGCTCGGAAGCAGTATTTGACCCCGCTCGCAGCAGAGAACGGCTGTCGCTGGCGCTGCTGGCGCTCTGCATCAGGTAGAGTAGACACTCGCGCGAGGCTTCGCGTACCTGAATCCGCCGGCTGGAGCGCGCTGGCCGCATGGAGAGCCGCTGTACATACGGGATCGCTTCGTCATCGCCCAGTTGCTGCCACGCCCTCAGAATTGCGAGCGCAAGCCGCTGCGACCCCGGCCGATCGAGGTCGCGCTGCAGTGCTCGATTCAGGCATGCGCGCTGTGCCGGATTGAGGAGCGCGCTGTCGCTTGCCATCAGCCGGGGCAGGATCTGAGTAAGTGCAGCGGCCGCGACGTTCTGACTGGCTCGATCGGGCCATTCCAGCGCTTCCGCGAGCGGGCCGACGGCCTGAATGTCCTGTCGTGCAGCGAGCTCGTGCGCAGCCGCGGCCTGACGTGGGGAGAGAGCGAAGCGATAGAGCTGGGCGGCCAGCAGTACGAGGTAGAGCCAGACTAATCCTGCGCGCCAGTGGCCGGAGGCAAACGACGTCCATGCCTGAACTCCGGTGTACGGAACAATGATCATCCAATCGGCGGCGAGAAACGCCCTTCGCAGAGAGGGGTGCTTCCCCCGCTTGCGCTCCTCCTCAAGGCCTCGGAGCGCCGCTTCGCTCTCAGGCGAGAGCTCGCGGGACGGCGTATCCTGCAACATGAGAGTTTCCGACATCAATAAGGGATCTGGCGCCAAATCGCCGTTACGAAGGCGCTCTTCGAGGCGATCCTGCGCGCGGCGCGCAGCCAGCCGAACCCGACGGCGACCAGGCAGAAGACCGGGCCGGGAGGCCAGGTATTCGGCGATCGCCAGCCCCTTTTCTCCACCTGTCTCCCCGAGAAGCTTCAGTGCCGCGCATCGAAGCGGGTTATCCCTGGCATGCAGCGCCACATCGGTCAGGATGTGCTCCGGAATCGGCTCCATAGTGGGGAAGGCGGGGTCGCCAGCAGCAACGAGGCGGGCTTCGATTGCGCCTTGAACATATCGGCTGGCGAGGGTGAATGTGGAGGGCTCCGGCAGCCCGACCAGATCGAGCGCCGTGGTCAGCAGGTCAGGCTCTTGCGACAGCGCCGCGGCGGCTGCATCCAATACCTCCCCGCGATGCACGCGATATACGCCGTGAATCCAGGCGGCGACGATCAACGAAACGGTAACATAGCCGAGTGGCAATCCAGCCGTCAGGACACCCGTGTTCACGGCGACGAGCGCAGGAATGCCCAGACCATACAGGAGAAGCTCGAAAAGCTTCGCGCCCTCCGAGAACCAGTGATCTGTAAGGAACACGTCGCTCAGAGAGAGCGCGTGTGCCGGTTCCACCTCCCGGGAGACGAGCGAAGGTGTGTCCGCCATAGTCTCGAGACTGTCGCTATCATTCTCACCGCGATGCAGAAGCTTCATCTCCCCTCCTTGCGGGCCAACAGAGTCCTTACGAAGCCGGACAGACGCCGGTTATAAGAACTTCGGGCCTCACCGAAACGAAATCGGGCGCGGCGTCTTCGCAGGAAGTCGCCGCGCCCGACCGTACATGGCCGCCCGCTTGTTCCTAGACCTTTACGGAACCTTCGGTGTGAGCCTGATCCTGCACCAGCGCCTGATCGTGAACGAGCTTCGCATACCCGCCGCGCTTATTGTCGCTAATGTAGATCGCCGCGAAGATGAAGATCAGCGCGATCGGAAGGACAACCACCTGGATCAGCCCCTCGCGACCACCGGCTACCTGCGCCTTATTCCACACTTCGGAAACCGTCTTGATGTCCGCCTCTTCAGCTGACATCCCCGGGTCCTTGGTGGTCTTGCTGGAAGCCGCTACAAGAAGGGCGTTTCGGGCCTCAACCTCGCTGGCCGATCCCGAGGCGGTCTCCGCTTTGATAAACTCCTCCCACTTCGTCTTCAGAGACTTCTCACCGGTCTTGGTATTGTCAACCGTCGGATCCGCATTCGCCAGGTTCTGCAGCGCGGTCCGTACCTCGCCCTGCTTGACAGCCGGCGCAGAGATACCATCGCGCACTTCGTCGAACTTATGTCCAATGAGCGGCAGCACAATAGCGGTCGCAAGCATTCCTGCGCCGCCCATAATGGCGAGGCCAAGCGCCCCGGTGCGCGGGAAGCGCTCGGAGACCACGCCGAGCATTGTGGGCCAGAAGAAGCAGACGCCTACCGCGAAGATCGTGGCTGCGAGGAAAGCGAGTGGGGCAGCCGTTGCGATCGAGATCAGATAGAGACCCAGGGCCGAGAAGAAC
>JBBRJW010000138.1:0-6699 GCA_038218705.1 Chthonomonadales bacterium
GCGTCTGCCGGATTCCTCTGTTTCCTGTTATTTGAAGTCCACTCATCCTCGCGTGAGGAACTGGAAGAAGACCGCGCCCATCGCCGATCCGAGCGCGAGCGCGACGAAGGCCCAGAGCTTCCATCGGCGCATCGAGGCGACCTGAAGAAGCAGCGGTCCTACGAGCAGTCCTGCGCTGAAGAGGGAGTGCTGCAGCGCGGCGCTGGCTTCGCTGCTCCGGGTCGCGGCAGAAGCAGATGCGCCCAACACCAGGCACATCACTGCCAGAATCGATCCGCAGGCCGACCGCTCTGCGATGCCGAGGTCCGCCGATACCGCCACGAGCAGCATCATAAGCGCGAGAATCGCGGTTGCAAGCGAAGCCGCGGGGATCAGGGCACGCGGCGCGCTCGAAAGCGCCCCCGCGCTGCTGAACGCCACGGCGAGGACTGGCAGCAGGGTCCCGATTAGGCATGGAACAAACCAGAACGCCACCTGAACAAATGAGGAGCGCGGTGGGCGGACCTTGAGCCGAACGGATGTCTCTGCCGAGCCTGCGGCTGTCTCAATCTGGACGATGTCTCGAAATTCCCCAGTCTCCCAGACCCGCGAGGAGTGCGCCGTAAGCGTAATGGTCTGGCGCGCCCGGTCAAACTGCATCGGGTGCGCGGTAATCCAGGGCGGCAGCGCTGTTATCCGACCCTCGGTGGGGCCCTCGATCCCCACCGCTCGCGCGGTGACTCGAGCCGAGACCATCTCGCCCTTGCGCGCCTCGCCGAAGTCGATGGCGTCCGGCTCGAGCAGGAGCTGAGCATCGCGGTTTCTGCGAAAGAGAGATCGCGATCGGCTGCGAATTCCGCCGGACGCATCTGGCAGGGGCCTGGCCTCCGCCACGACCATGCCGGGCGCTGCGGGCGTGATCGGCGGGACAATGGGGGCGGCCGCGGGCGCGGCGCGCGGGGGATGATCCCACAGCGCGGGTGTTAGCGGAACGGTGGGAGAGGCTCCTTCCCGGGCGGCTGCTCGCGACATCCGCTCGCGCCGGGCGCTGGTCTCCTCGGCGGCCTCAAGGGTGAGCGCGGAGAGCGGCTCGCCTGCCCGAAGCCGAAGCAGCTCATCCCGAAACTCGCCGGCCGCCGCGTAGCGGGCGCTTTTCGCGCGCGCCAATGCCCGGTCGAGTACCTTTTGCAGCGCGTCTGGCGCTTCGGGCCAGTAGTCCCTGAGCGGCGCGGGCGCTTCGTTCTCGAGAACCCGCTTCCACGAAAACGGGTCCTTCATGCGGGAAACCTGAAAAGGGCGCTGCCCCGTCACCATCTCGTAGAGCGTTACACCCACCGCCCAGATGTCCGACTGGCTGTCGGAGCGGTCCTCCTCGGCAAAGTCTTCCGGCGCCATATAGGCATAGGTGCCTGCGCCCCCCGCGTAGGCATTGGTCGCGAGTATCTCGGCGAGCCCAAAATCTACCAGCTTCACCTCGCCATCCCGGGTGATCAGGATGTTGGCGGGCTTGATATCGCGGTGCACCGTCTGCATTCTGTGGGCGTAGTCCAGCGCGTCGAGCACGTCGGCTGCTATCCCCAGCGCGCGATCCAGCGGCAGCCGCCCCTCCTTGCGAAGCAGATCCTGGAGGTTCTCACCCCGGATATACTCCATATCGATGACGACCTGGCCCTCGATGCGATCGACGCCGTTCACCCTCACAATATTCGGATGACGAAGCCGGTCCATCACCCGCGCTTCTGCTAGAAATCGCGGGAGATCTCCGGATTGAACATCGACGACTTTCAGGGCGACCTGTTTATTGAGGAGCGTATCCTTGGCGAGGTAGACGATGCCCGACACGCCATGCCCCAGAACATCGAGGCGCTCGTATTTTCCCAGCATCCCAAGCGGCATGAGCGGACCTACCCTCTCCGTCAGTGCGCAGCCGATGGGTGTCGGCGTGCTGCGCGATTCGCATCGCGCTGGGCCTGTTCGCGAGCCCGGTCTTTCTCCTCCTGCTGCTTCGCGGCTGCCCGGTTCTCCTCGGCCAGCTGCGTCTGGAGCGACTGCTCCACCATCGCAGATCCCGGCGCAGGGCTCGCCGCCGCCTTCTTCTCAGTCTCTGTGAGGGATTCGAAGCGATAGAGGTGGCCGGCGCTCAGCACGAAGATGTCGCCCCGCGCATTCACTGCCACGCGGGTGGGCGCTTCCAGCACGCCTTTCCCCAGCCCTGCGGCTGTCCGGGTTCCGCCTGCGGTGTAAATGCGGAGCGTTCCTGAGCCAGAATCGATCTGGTAGAGGTTACCGCTCGCATCGGTGGAGATGTCCGGTCGAGAGGTTGGTGTGGCATGCCCGGGAGTGAAGCTGCTCAGGGTCGGGAAAGTGGAGCCGAGAGGCTCGATATCGCCGCTTGCGCCGATCCGGGCGAGGGTGCCGGAGAGTGTGGCTACAATCGGTTCGCCTGCAGAATCGAGAGCGAGAACATCGGGTCGCAGTGTACGGGCGGAGAGCGGCAGCGGCGCGCGGTAGGTGAGCGGCTGGTCTGTTCGGCGCACGACGGGTGGCGGCGGGGGCTTTACGGCTGCGAGGCCCTGCTGCGCATTGTAGAGCATGGCGCCCTCCACCATTGCGGCGATGGCGAGCGCCGCAATGGCGATGCCGGCCCCAACCCGGAAGCGCATCTCGCGCTCCCACCGCTCTGAGCGGTGATCTGACCGTTTCGAGCGGCGGACGGGCCGATATTCGGGCACTTCGTCCTCATCGCGGAAGCCGGCGGCCGGCTCGTCCTCGTCCTCATCGTCCCGCAGAGTCTGCCCCGGCCGGGTGCGCCGCGCAGTATCGAGGTCCGGATTCTCGTTCTCTCGGACGATCCACTCCTCCGGGCTGGAGGGAAGGGGAGTGAAAGCGCCATAGCGAGCGACGATCAATGTGACGTTGTCCCGGCCGCCGCCCTCAAGCGCGGCGCGTATCAGCCGATCACACGCGGCCTGCGGGTCGGGAGCAGACGCGAGCACTCGTGCGATCTCGGGCTCGGGCACATCGCCAAAGAGCCCGTCAGAACAGAGGAGCAGCGAGTCGCCCTCCTCCAGATTGATCGGCTGTACGTCTGGCTTTACCTCCGGGCCGAGGCCGACAGCGCGAGTAATGCGGTTTCGGAAGCGGTTCGTCTGCGCCTCCTCGCGCGTCATGCGGCCCGCCTTCACCTCCTGCCACACCTCGGAGTGATCTTCGGTAAGCTGACTCAGCTTGCCCCCGCGCAGAAGGTAGGCGCGCGAGTCGCCCACATTGGCGAGCGTGAGAAGGCTGCCCTGCACTACTCCCGCCACGCAGGTCGTGCCCATGTGCTTGAGCTCGGGCCGCTCCACCTTGCGGGTCGCCCAGACGGTGTGGTTGGCGCGGGCGATCGCGTCGCGGAGGAGCCGGGTCACATCGAGCGTGCCTGGAGCCTGGGTGTGGAGGGTCTCCAGAACGGTCTCCGGGAGCGTCTGAGCCACGAGCCGCGACGCTATCTCGCCGCCACCCGTTCCACCCATACCGTCGGCCACCACCAGCAGGGCATCGAGCTTGTCGTTCAGCTCTGCGCCGCGCAGCACGGCATAGCTATCTTCGTTGTTTGAGCGTTTCCGCCCGACATGAGTGCTGAATCCGATGGTGAGAGTCACAGGTGGCGGTTCCATTCGCGCCGGCCCGCGGCATGGCGCAGTGTAAAGGGCTCGCGGTCGGGCCCGGGTCTAGAGATGGCGATTACGTCGGACTGCCTGAAAGAGCACGATGAGAAAGAGCAGGCTTCCTGCCGCAAAAAGGAGTCTGAGCAGAGTCAGCAGCCAGGGCATAGTGGGTTGTCCGCCTCCATTACGCGCCTTCAAACCGGAGCGTCAGCGCGCCGAGCGTAATAACGTCGCCATTCGAGAGCAACATCGCCTGCCGCGGGGGCGCTGCCTGACCGTTAAGAAGGCTCACAACCCCGTCTGCCAGGCACTCCAGGCGATAGGCATCTCCGCCATTGACAATACGTGCATGGTAGGTCGCAATGGAGCGGTCGGGCAGCACGATGTCGTTGGTGACTCCCCGCCCGATGGCGGTCTCAGAGGCGAGCAGATAGTCGTCCAGCTCCTGGTCCCCATCCAGTAGAATGAGTCGCGCATTCCGCGGCCGCAGCGGCCGCTCCACGGGCCCTGATCCTACTGCAGAGCTCGGCTCGATCGCCGCCGCGCCGCCGTAGTTGCCCTGCGAGGGTCGGGCCGGCGGACGCACCGCAAGGGGTGGTTCTGCCACTGCTTCTGACTGTTGAAAGGCGAACCGCGTGGAGCCCAATACAACTTCGTCGCCATCATGAAGGGTGCGGTTGTCAACGCGCCTGCCGTTTACGCGTGAGCCGTTGGTGGAGCCGAGATCGTAGAGCGTGAAGCGCCCATCGGCGTCGAGCTCAATACGCGCGTGCCGCTTGGACATCTGGCCGTCCCCCTCCACCACCAGATCGTTAGCGGCGCGCGGTGAGCGCCCGATCACAACCGCGCTGCGGCGAATGGGGTAGCGGAACGGGGGACGGTCCGGCGTGTAGACCACCAGCGCGGCGCTCGGTACGGCCGCGACCGTGCCCTCCTCCTCATCCTGCGACACTGCGTTCACGCTTGCGACCGTTCGTTCTTCAAAGTCGTCGTGTGCCGCCGGCGAAGGGGCGGGCTCTGGAACAGTAATCTTTGTATCGTAGCGTGCCCGGACCCGCACCTTTTCGCGCACGGACGTATCTCCGAGCTCGCCTTCGGTCACTTCGCGAATGGTAAAATCGAGCACGCCTCGAATATGGTAGTGGTTCTGCTGGCAGTACCGGCGTACTGCGGTCTCAAGTTCATCTCGGTCCAGGAACGAGAGGAGGTAGGCCTTCTCCTCCTCATCGTGAACATTAACTTCGAGGACGTATTGATTGGGCACATAGATCCGATTGTCGAAGCCCTCCTTGCGCTGATCCTCCATGCAAGCGAGTATCTGCCGCAGAATGTCCTTCGGGCGCACATCGGAGCCTGCGCTGCCGAAGAGGCCTTCGTACCAGGAGCCGAACGAGCGGTTTATCTTCTCAAACAGATCCATCTATTTACCTCGTGGAGGTCGGCCCATCCTGCCGAGCCCACCTCGATTTCATTATACACTTCCCATTTACGAAAGCGGGGCCGGTCCGGCTTCGTGAGATCGGCGGTTTCGGCGGTCCGGAGGAATCTGGCTTGCCGACCGCGCAATTTCGAACGGAGGGAGGGAGATAGCATGCCAGGAGAAAATGAAGAGGTGCTCGTTAACTACTTCGTTCTGTGTGACCAGGTGATCACAGAAGCGCATACGAGCAAGCAGTCGCTGATCGGGATCTACTCGGGCCTCATGGCGGATACGCTTCCGCTCACGGCCAATCTCGCGGTGGCGCTCGGCATTCGCGTGCAAGATCCGCGGCAGCGGGAGCTGACTCTCCGCTTCACGGCGCCGGACGGGCGGCTAATCTTTGCCTCCCCGTCGCTGCCCTGCAATTGGGAGAGCGTTGCAACCGGGCTGCAGGCTTCCGGCTTCGCGACCCTTCAGATCGGCCTCAATCTCAGGTCGGTGCCGCTCGCGGTGCATGGCGTCTATACTGCCGCGCTCTACTGCGACGGGGAGCTGCTCGCGACCTATCCGCTGTCTGTGCTGCCAGCCTGAGCCTGCGGCGCGCTAATGCGCCGCCTGCGTGCCGTGGGCTTTCAGCGCTTCAAGGTGCGCGAGAGCAGCGCTGATCCCCTGGCCGAACTCAGGATGGTCGCGCGCGAGGCGAAGGTAAGTCTCAAACGCGGTGATCGCTTCGGGCCGCTCCTCCGCCTTCTCAAGCGCCGTTCCAAGGTTATAGAAGCCCGCAGCGAAGTGGGGGTCGAGCTCCGTCGTCCGTCGGTACTCCTCCATCGCCTCGCCCACGCGCCCGGCAGACATCAGGGCGCTTCCCAGGTTCGTGTGGATCATGACGTTCTCGGGAAGTATGTCGATCGCCTTTCTCCCCTCCTGGATCGCCTCATCCGTCTTTCCAGTCCGGTACAAGAGGCCTGCCAGTGCGGCATGGGCCATTCCGTTGCCCGGATTAAGCTGCAGCGCTATCCGATACTCCTGCATAGCGCCCGCCCTGTCGCCCTCTCGGGTCAGGGCTTCCGCCAGTCCGGTATGGACCGCTGGCTCCTTTGGCTCCTGCTTCAGCGCTTGCCGATACTCTTCTGCAGCCCCTTTCACATCGTCCATGTTCAGCAGCAGCTCGGCCAGGGCGACACGCGCACCCACGTTGCGACTATCGTTCGCCATTACAAAACGAAACTGCTTCACGGCGTCGCGCGCCGCGGCGCGCGCCCCCGCACGGAACCGAACTGCCGAAGCCTGATCGAGGCCAGGACGTGAGGCTCGCTGGTTGTCGCGATTTGCCGCAGCAAGCAGTACCCTCCCCAGAATATAGTGCACTTCCACCGAGCGCGATGTGATCTGTAGAGCGATTCGGTATTGAGCCGCCGCAGCGGAGTAGTCGCGCTCGGCTGCGAGGCGATTCCCCTCCTCTACGGCGGTCGCCGCGCGGTATCCGAGCATCGCAATCGACCAACCCGCCACCGCGCCAATCATCAGCAATAGGAGCAGAGCTCGGCGGAGGGCGGTCCCGTGCCGTGCGGTGAAGCTGCTCCAGGCCCGCCGGTAGGTTCGGCTGGAGAGCGCCGCGCGGAGACGAGACTGTTCGACCGGCACAAACTC
>JBBRJW010000139.1:0-6676 GCA_038218705.1 Chthonomonadales bacterium
AGCGACCCTGGGCCATATCCTTCACTCGGAAGGCGAAACACGCAGCAAGCAACTGCTCGGCAGGGTCTTCGATGCGCTCGCGCCCGGAGGAACAATCGTGATCGCGGAGATGGTCCCGAACGAAACGCGTACGGGCCCACCTCATACGCTCATTTTTGCGGTAAACATGCTGATCAATACAGACGCGGGCGACACCTATACCTTCGCCGAAATCAGCCGGTGGCTATCGGACGCCGGATTCGAAAACGCGCGTACGCTGGAAGCGCCCGGTCCCTCGCCGCTGATCCTCGCCACAAAGCCAGGATAGCACAACGATCACGCCGAAAAGGACGTGCGCTTCTCTATTTCCAGGGTCCGCCCGGCAACCAATGTGCGGCATCATTGAAGTCGTCTTTGGCGGCCGCCTCAAGAACCGGCAGCAGAAACGCGGCGATGACGGCAACGACATTGGGAAGTGTCAACATGTCCCATAGCGAGGAGACATTCTGCTTTATAAAGGCTTTCCACTGTGCGAGCTGAATGGACTTCTCTGGCTCCCCAATGGGAAGAGCCTCAGTTTCATCTATGAACACGCACTATGGAAGGTCTGGGCGAATTATCGTGCGCAGTCTCCCTCGCACAAACTCTTTTGCCCTCTGCCGACGTTGAAGTACCCTCAACGCCCGTAAAGTGTTCCACCGACTTTCTCCACCAATCTTCTCCATGTCAAACAGTGTCGTGCCCGGAATCCGCTTCTCCACCGGCCAAGAACCGTGCACATTGCGGCGGCTTATCAGCAGGGCGATGGGATCTTCCAATCTTGGGTCGCCGATCTCGCGGCGGTTATGCAGGTAGTCCAATCCGCGCAGCACGGTGTAGTGCCAATGGGACGGAAATGTTAAGTGGGTAAACCGTTCATGAATGATCTCGCCGGTCTGATCCGAGCGGTACATTTGGTGGGCCAGCATGAACTCTAACGCTCGCGCCTCACTTTGATGAAAAACACTCCTCGAAAGAATCCCTGCCTCGGCAGCCACGGAAAGCCCCTCGAGTACGTTGAAGGTCGTATGGAACGAACTGTGGTGGGTCTGGGGATGGGTGCGTTTGCGGCAGTTCCACCCACCATCCGGCATCTGGGCTCGAAGCAACGTGCCCGCCACATGGGCTAGCCGTAAGTCATTGCCCAGGAAATAGCCCCCAATCCGCAGCCAGAAACCAAGGTGGCATAGGTCGATCCGCGTCAGCAACCAGTCCTCGTCTACGGCTTGCTCCGGCGTAAGGCGCCCCTCAAGGAACTGCTGAGCGGCGTGGTGAACAGGAGCATGGTCGGAAGGGATCCCGCAGTCCATCAGCGTCAGCAAAGTCCAGACCGTGTCCGTCCACCTCCCGGGGGACCACGTCCCATCCGGCCGCAGATTTTCCAGGAACCGTGCGCCCCACCCCGAATGAACTGTTTGCCGACGCTCAGCCTGCCACGCGATTTCGGGCTCGTTCCGGAGGTCGCGCCTGGTCTGCCAGCGGATCACCGGATCGCCTTCCATCAGCCAATCAATGACACGTTCCATTGTCCGCGTAGCATCCATGCCCCTTCTCTCTGTACATGCCGAAATCGAGGGTTACAACGCATCTCCCGATTTGCCGGATAATTGGGGGCTAATGGAAACTTGCCGTCAGCCACGCACCCAAACGCATAAAAATGGCTTAGAGTAATCTACTCTAAGCCATTGCATCGCACAAATGGGCGGCTGATGGGGATCGAACCCACGACCTCCGAGGCCACAACCCGGCACTCTAACCAACTGAGCTACAGTCGCCATACACACCGTGCCTCCGACAAGAATTGAACTTGCGACAATCCGCTTAGAAGGCGGATGCTCTATCCACTGAGCTACGAAGGCGTTCATTGGAGCGGGAGACGAGAATCGAACTCGCATCACCTGCTTGGAAGGCAGGAGCTTTACCACTAAGCTACTCCCGCAAGGCCCCTCTATAATAACACAGTCGCACCTTCGGCGTCAAGAGCGATGTCGATGCCGCGCTGGCGCAAGGTCTCCATAGACCGGTCAGCTCTTGCTGCGATAACGGGCTTCCATCCGTGCACCCGGCCTATGTCACTTGAGAAGAAGGGGGATCGCGTGCTGCCTATCGCTCCGGGTGGTATTCGGATGGCGAACTCGCCGATTCTAGAAGTGAATCTGCCAGAAACCGCGCCCGATTCGCGGCAGGTTGTCGATCGATCTAGCGCAAATTGAGGGGCCGCGGGCAGGTGCCGGGCATTTCGAGGTGTTAACGCACAGGTTATAGAAGCTAATCGCGATGTATTGTGCAATCTCAGGCTTTTTTATTGCGAACGTTGACAGGGCTGGACTCGAGTGTTATACTTGTCCGGCTGATTGAAGATCAGTGGTGACACCCAGTCAAGAGGAGAGCAGCACGATGGCAAGTGGCAAAGTTAAGTGGTTTAACGACGCGAAGGGCTACGGATTTATCGAGACCGCGGAGGGCAAAGACGTCTTCGTTCACTTCTCCGCTATTCAGCAGGAGGGCTTCAAGACCCTCGCCGAGGGCCAGGAGGTTACTTTCGACGTCATCGATGGCGCAAAGGGTCCGCAGGCCGCAAACGTCGCACTTGCTCAGTAGATGACGATGGCGCAGACCAGTTTCGGTGCGCTTCCGCCGACCGAGGCATGACCCCGAAGTCACGCAGCGCACTGACCCGGGCAATCCCCTGCCCGCCTGGCTCTTATATCCATCTTCCGGTCGGGCCCCACGTGATTCGCCCGCGCCGGGACCTCCCGTTTGTCGGTTCGTTGGAGTCGCGCCAGGCGGTCGGAACTTACGTTTTCCACGGTTCGTAGCAGAAGCGAAGGTAAAATTTCGGGCGCCGGGCGGACTGTTTTTCGCTGAACAGGGCGGCTCCATCCACGTTTACGGAGGTATCGGTACATATGAGCGCTATCACGACAGGTGAGTTTGACGAGCAGGTGCTCCAGTCCCCCATTCCGGTGCTAATCGACTTCTGGGCGGCATGGTGCGGACCCTGCCGAATGATCGCGCCCCACGTAGAGGCGCTCGCCGAGGAGTATTCGGGTAAGGTTCGTGTTCTGAAATGTAACGTGGACGAAGAGCCCGAGATCGCTCAGAAATACAGCATTATGTCGATCCCGACGCTGGTCTTTTTTAAGAGCGGCAAGGTGGTTGATCAGCTCGTTGGCGCGCTGCCAAAGAGCAAGATCAAGGAGAAGATCGACTCGCTCGTGTAGGCTCCCGCCTCGCGACAACGGTTTCAAGTTGCAGCATTACGGCGCCCCCCCCCGCATGAGGGGGGCCGTAATGCTGTTCTGGCTTCCGACGTCATCAAACCAAGGCGCCAGACCGGAGCACCGGGCGTCAGGCTGCTGCCGCTCAGGCAGCTCTAAGGCTGTTTGGCGCCCGCCATCTCATTCAGGAGTACCAGCGTGCGGGAGTTCGCGATGAAGACATCTACGATGTAAGCGTTATACAACTGGGTCGAAGTGGTTTTCGGATTGTACAGCTCGTTCTTTACGAGCGCCTGCTTCTCCAGATTCCCGGCCAGAGTTACCTGGTCGGGAGTGAGAACTTCCCTGCACGCCGCCCCTATTCGCTTGATATTTACCGCATTCAATGCATCGCGCTTCGTCTGGAAGTCGATCTGCATTTTGCGAACACGGTCGTCAAACTCCTTCGGGATCGGCTTGCCAGCGACCGCGTCGGCCCGCATGGAACGGATCTCGTTCGCAATCTTCAGAAGCGGAGAGACTCCCAGCTCGGTTACCTGCTTGTCATATGCGATGCGCGCGGCATCGAGAAGAGCATGGAGTTTTCCTGCCTGATCGGGCGTTAGCTTCAGCGGGCCGAGGGCGTGCATCGTGTCGATATCGTTGAGTGCGAGCAGGAGCTCCTGAGTCACGTTCGCTGAGGTCGGCGCTGCCTGGGCCGCGCTCCGGTTCGAGGAGCCAGCCAGAAGCAGTGTGAGCGTTAGCAGGAGAATGGCGGCCCTGGGTCCAAAGTGATGGCGGATTGTGCAGCCGCGGAAACGCGTCCTCATGGCGTATGACTCCTTCTCAGTTGAAAGCTAGAGCGGGTTTTGCGTCACCCGCCGGTCCGTTTGAGTTTCTATCCCCTAATACGTTTCCACGTCGGGCTTCTCCTTCCAGAGCGTGCGCGAGCTGCGGCTGCAGATCGGCCGCCTGCGGATGAGTCCCGGCGAAGAAACCTATGGAAGAGGCATTCAGTGACTATAGAAGACCTCCCCTCGTTCTTGAAACGCCGCTCCGAGCGCGCTTTCTCCTACCTCTGCTCGGAGCTGGAGAGCATCTCTCCCGAATCAGCGCTCGTCCATCGTCGCCCAGACTGGCCTGGGCAGCCCTGGGGCGTGGGGCAGGATGGCTCCATCGCGGGAATCGCACGACATGTGGGCGCGTGGAAGCTGAGCGCGCTGCCGCTGCTGACCCCCGAAGGAGAGGCTGGCTCCCTGGCAGAGACCGACCTGAAGTCCATCCCGGACCCCGCGAGCTGGCCGGACGTGTTGACGTGGCTTCGCGCGACGGGAGCCGAGTGCTCGGCGCGAATCCGCGGGCTCTCCAATGAAGATATGGAGGCGACGAGACGCTGGGAGGGTGAGGAGATGAGCGTCCTCAAGATCGTCATCACGCTCTATGAGCACGACATCCAACATGCCGCTCAGGTGGAGTACTTGAGCCAGCGACTCCTCGCCGAAGCCGAGCGAGCTTGACGTGTCCGTGCATCGGCTAGTAAACTGATTTCGTGCAATCGCGACCTGAACGCGATTTAACGAGATGAAGGACCGCGCGTGAAAATCCTTGTTACGGGCGCAAAAGGCAATTTTGGGACAGCGCTGATACCCCGGCTTCTGGCCGAGGGGAACGAGCTCGTGCTCTTTGACCTGGAGCCGATGCGAGCCCCGGCCTACTGCACCTCCATCCAGGGAGATATCCGGGATGCGGGCCTGGTTTCGTTCGCCATGCAGGGCTGCCATGCTGTCATTCATGCGGCGGGACTCGGGCAGGGGTGGGCGAACCAGCGTAACGAGGAGGACTACTACTCCATCAACGTAACCGGCACGCACAACATCCTCCGATTTATGCTACTCCAGGGAATCCGGTACCTGGTCTACTCCTCGACCGACCAGGTGCACGGGCTCGGCATGCGAGGCCGGCGCGTAATGGACGAAACGGTGCCCTGCCTCCCGGAGAACATTTCGTCTGCCACGCGATCCATGGCCGAGGAGCTCTGTCGGTTCTACTCTCGGGTTCACGGTATTCGGGTCGCGATGCTCCGCTATGGCCGATTCGCGGCGAACGACTGGAAGACCGCCGGAATGAGCCTGCTCAGCAATGGCGTTGACGCCGAGGATGTGGTCCAGGCGAACATGCTTGCGCTCGGCGCGGTGGTAGCCGACGCCTTCCAGTGCGAGCCGTTTCTGATCCACAGCGCCACCCCCTTCTCACAGGACGACTGGCCCGACATACAGACCAATCCCGGCCCCGTCATCGAGCGCTACTACCCTGGCGCGGGTGAAGTACTGGCCCGGCACGGACTGCATGTACCGCACATCCAGTACCGCTTCGACAATACCAAGGCGATCGACACGCTCGGCTACGACCCCGAGCACAATTTCGAGCAGTTCATCTCTCGCCTTCGCAAAGACCGCCCGGCCGACTCACTCCTCGACTGATCCCCTCACTCCGAAAACTGGCATCGACCAGAGCTCCAGCAGGGTCACGCGTGCGTGTTTCCGGGGATTCGTGTCCAATTCACTGATCTTCCTGTCATGATTGCTTGCAATCCTGTCCTGAACCGCGTATACTGACAGTATCCAACGATGAGGGTGGAGAGGATCCTACAAAGCATGTCGGAACAGGCCGATGCTCGGCGAATGAGACTCATGGAGCTCCTCGCCCAGTCCGAAGAGCCCCAGGAGCTCGATGCACTTGCGAGACTGATGCGGTGTGATCTGCGAACGATCCGGCGGGATCTCGATCAACTCCAGCGATCGCTCGCGCGAATCAAAGGCCTTGAAGTCCGCCGGGGGAAAGCGCTGGTCGCTCACGCAGCCCACAGCCCGGGCTACTTCACCGATCAGCTCGAGCGGAATGTCGCGCCGAAAGACGCCATCGCCCGCGCGGTTGTCGCTTCCCTTCCCGACGACATCGCGATCATCCTCACCGCCGGAAGTACCCCTTACGCCGTGGCGCGTGAGATGCGGCGCACCACCGTGGAGGGGCAGCGCCCTCACAATCTGATCGTCTTCACCAACAGTGTCCCCTCGCTCCTCGAGCTCGTCGCCGCAGGAATCTCTACAGGAGTACTGGGCGAGATCTACAGCCCGGAAGACTGCGCCTTTCACTCCTCCGATGCAACCACCGCCTTCCAGCCCAGCATCGCAATTGTTGGGGCGAGCGGCGTGCTCTTCGGCTCGCAGACTGGCCATGGCGGCCTCGAGCTCTATTCGCACCGCGCGGAGGAGGCAGCCTTCCTCAAGCAGCTCCTCGCAAATGTCCCCGAGATCATCCTTGCGGTCGACAGCACCAAGCTCGGCAAGCGGCATCCCTGGTCGTTTGGCGGCAGCGCCCTGCTGCCGCGGGTGTGCCGCCTGGTAACAGATCAGCTTTCCGCTGCACAGGAGGCAGATCTGGCTCGCGCTGCCGCCCAG
>JBBRJW010000140.1:0-6668 GCA_038218705.1 Chthonomonadales bacterium
ACGATTGATCTCACGGTCGGTCACGCATCGTCTCCTACTCCGGGCAACACTCACTCGCTCTCATCGCACCATGCCTCGGCTCCGCTGGCAGGTCGTGGCTTGCGGCAACATCCACCATCACAAGTTACCGTTGACGCTCGAGGAAGTGCGTGATCGACCGACTGCATGTGATGGTACCACCTACGCCTTGCGGAGCGGTGACCGCCTTAACGACCCTGAGCCTGTGGTTCGCTCGGCACTCCCGGAAGCCTGGTGTTCCGGCGCCACCGCCGGCGGGCGCCAGGCGTGCCGGCCTCTCAATCGCCGATCTCCACGCGCAGCAGCTCTTCCGGCCGGTGGTCGACATGACCCGTGCCGGGCCGCAGCAGCGTGTCCACCGCATCAGGCGGGGCCTGGCCGGGCCGAACCAGCGTATCGGCCGCCCGCTCTGAGCGTGCGCGTTCTTCCAGCACCGGCAAGATCCGGCGCGCGGCGTCGCGCAGCTCAGGGGCGTGGTCCCAGGCAAGCATGCGCGTCACGTGCGGCAGATAACACCCACCTCCCGCCTGCTCAATCGCGTGGAGCCCTGCGAGCGCCAGGTCCGGCTCACGAGCATTGAGGCACCCGACCAGCATTGCCGCGCCGCCCTGGCGGAGCGCAGGCGCATCCTCAGGGGCGACCAGCGGGAGCAGGCGCACGAGGACACGGCGGGCTTCCACATGACCATTCTGCCTGGCTGATCCCAGGCCGAGCTGGATCAGGCGAACTAACGGGGTCTTGTCCGACATGGCTGTCAGGGCATCAGCCGCGGGCCGGCAAAATCGCTCTCGGTCGCGCCGGTCGTCCGCTCGAGAGCCGGCCACAATTATCGCGTTAACCAGAACCGCGAAGAAGCTCACTAGAATCGCCAGGCCAAGCAGCACGAAGTCGCCCTTTCCAAATGCGATGGCGAGAAGCGTTATCACGGCGAGCTGGCCAGCGGCAACAAATCGGCCGGTTCGCTTTCTGGCGCGCGCGATCCTGGCCGGCTGCGCAGGTAGATCGCTCGCGAGAATATCGGTTAACAGCATGGCCGATTCACCCTGCGAAACCGCACACCGAGGGTCGATCTCCGGAAGGAGGCCCATCAGAGCAAGAACCCCATGTCGCTGCCACTCCGTTGAATGCTTCAGTGCGCCAAGCACCGGGGCCAGACCCGCGCTGCCCTGGGACTGCAAGGCACCAACCGCCAGTCCTCTTATCTCCCGCGATGGGTCGGTGAGAATGACGTCAGCGAGCAGCGCGGTCAGAGTCGGCTCTGGTCGAGTGCAGAGCGCCTCGAGAGCGGCCCGCCGCACCGGGACCCACGGCGAGTTCTCCGCGCCACGAAGCGCGCGAGGAGAGGTGAGGAGAACACGAAGACAATTCTCGTCCAGTGGTCGCTCGCCGCGAGCCTGCTCGGAAGCCCAGGAGTAATAGTGGGACGGACGGCCGATCACCTCACCCCGGCTGAGGGCGGCCAGCGCCGCTGGCGTCCCAACAGACCGAAGGCCAGAGTCAACCAGGAGTTTACTGAGCCATGCAGTCGACAGGCGCATTCGACCGACCTCCGGCGTGATCCCGGTCTAACGGTGGAGTGATACTGGAAGTTTATCACTTTGCGGCTGGAATAGAAAGCCTGTCCTTCTGCTTATCGATCATCGACTTCTATCGCAACGACGGTTGGCAAGTGCGCCCACGGTCACTGCTCACCAGTCTCGGCGCGCAGCAGCTCCTCCGGCTTCGGGTCTGCATGACCGATGCTGGGCCGCAACAGTGTACCAGCCGAGTCCGGCGGGGCCTCCCCGGCCCGCACCAGTGTATCGGCCGTCCGCTCTGCGCGTAAGCGTTCCTCCAGCACTGGTAGGATGCGCCGCGCGGCGTCGCGCAGCTCGGGGACTGCGCTCCACCGGATAAGATGACGCACCGGAGCAATGTGCCTGCTGCTCCCTATCTGCTCGATGGCATAGAGCACAGCACGCGTTAGATCGGGCTCGCTCGTCCGGAGGCCATCGGAGAGGCGATCACCTGCAACGGAGAGACTCCCTGCGTCCGCCGGGGTGACGGTCCACAAAAGACGCTTGAGCACACCGCGGGCTTCGGACCAGCCACCCCTCCGGGGCCGTCCGAAACTCAGTTCAAGGAGCTGAGGGAGCAACCGGATATCCGGTAATTTGAGAAGCGCGTCGCGTGCGGAGCCGTGAAGATCCACGCGGGCGGAGCGTTCGTCGCTCCCGATTCTCGAGCGCCCGTCCCGGGTTATTTGAGTGTGCAGGACACCGATGCCGATCGCACAGGCGATCACCAGTGCGATCGGCGTGCGGGGTAGAGCCACGGAAAGGGCCAGCCCCGCCAGCAGGACAAGCATTACGGCCGTTACGTTCCTGCGCGCATTCTGCGTGTAGCGGCTGGATCTTCTGGGCAAACGATCCGCGAGCACCTGCGTGAGAAGGGCGGCGGAGAGCCCCCCTTGCGCCTGTCCCTGTGGGTCGAGCTGTGGCAGCAGCGCGATCAGCGCCTGAACTCCCTCGCGCCGCCAGTTTGTTCCATTCTTCAGCGCTCGGAGCAGAGCAGGCAGCGCGGTACTGCCGTCCGCTCTGAGCGCGCCGATAGCCAATTCGCGCACTCGCGCCGATGGGTCGTTCAGGACTATGTCTGCAAGCAGGGCGTGCGGCGACAGCCTCTCGCGCCCCAGCACCGTGCGCAGGGCGAGCAGCCTCGTCTCTTCCCATTCCGCCTGCGGCCTTCCGTCTAGGGCTCGCGGCGCGGTAAGCAATACCGTCAGTCCCTGGCGCTCCGCGTCTGAGAGCGGCGTGGAGTCCGCGGATTCGCCTGAAAGGAACAGCGTGGCCCACAGCTGGTAGTGACGGGGCAGGTTGCGTGGCTCTTCGCCCCGGCAGAGGCGCACCGCTTCCCTTTGAATAGCTTCCGCCGACGGGTCGCTATCTCTTCGGATCACAGATCGCCTCCGCCCCGAGCGCGCAGCAACTCCTCCGGCCGCTGGTCGGCGTGACCCATGCTGGGCCGCAGCAGCGTGTCAGCCGAGTCCTGCGGGGCCTGGCCCGGCCGTACCAGGAAAGATGCCTGGCGCTCCTTCCGGGCACGCTCCTCCAGCACGCTGATCGCCGCGTGCGCGGCCGCGGCCACGTCTCGATCCACGGTGTCGCGCAGCAGACGCTGAACGTGAGGGAGATAGAGCGGGCTTCCCGCCTGGGTGATGGCGTGAAGGCACGCGAGGGTCAGCGCCGAATCGAAGGGAGCGAAGCCCCGTGCCAGAATGGTCCGGTGGCCCTCGACCACAATCAGGTCGGCATCGTCCGGCCCGATTCGAGGCAGCAGGAGACTCAGCGCGCGGCGAACGTGAGGCTTGCTCGAGAGGTACATATCCGGCTGGAGCCCCAGAACGAGGAGAGTGGGAATGCAGCGCCGACTGCCAAGGGCTTCGAGCGCGTCCGTAGCGCTCGCATACAGTTCCGACTGGAGCGCCAGCCGTCGCTCCGATGCCGTGTTGCCTACACGTATCCCGATGATCGCCAGAACCGATACAAACACCAGACGTCCAACGATCGCAGCGGCGCCCATGGGCGGATCGTCGGGCGAGCCCATCAGCAGCGTAAGGCCGAGCAGGCCGACAAGCGCCACAGTGGCGACTATAATCCCGTGAGAGTGGTCCCCAGGCCCGCACTTAACGCGGCCGGACACTTCCATATTGCCCAGCTTACGCGCAATGGGAATCGCCGCAGACTGGTCGCCCATGGCGCCAAGCATCTGCAGCAGCGCCGTGAGCCCTTCCGGGTAGATGACAGAGCTGCCGGAGATGCTCTCCAGGGAGCGGACAAGATCGGGCGCTGCCCTATTACCCCACTTCTGAATGCCTGCCACGAGCACTTCGATGACCTCGGGGCTGCGCTCGTAGGGCAGCGCGTAGCAGAGCGATCTCCTCGCTGGCTCCGATCCGAGCGCGCCGAGAATCCGCGCGGCAGTCAGGCGAACGGCTATCCATTCGCTGCTGGATGCCCCGAAATTCAGCCGCGGCACGGAATTCATGAGCGCGATAATGCCACGACACTGCTCGTCGGTCACTTCGCAGCGAGCATCCTCCCCGGGACCAGGCAGAAAGCGCGAGAGCCAGAGCCGATAGAGATGCGGCGTGTAGCCAATGTGGCCGCCCGAGCAGATATGCTCGCCCGCTGCGTCGACCCATGGCTGGTTCTGAAGTGCGCCGGGATAGGTCACTCGGCATCTCCCAGCACGTGCAGGAGGCTCTCGGGCGAATCCTGCCCCGCACCTGTGCCCGGGCGGAGCAGCGTCGATCGGGTTTCGGGGGGCGCTGCGCCGGCGCGCATAAGGCTCGAGGGGGCCTGCTCCTCACGCGCGCGCTGCTCCAGCACAGCCAGCACGCGCGACGCCTCGGCCGCAACTTCCGGCTGATGCTTCCATCCCGCCACCCGGCGGACAGGCTCGACTTGCAGCGAGCCGCCCACGTGCTCCAGGGTGCGCAGAACGACCAGAGTCATCGCCGGGTCCCTTTTGTCGAGGCCATAGCAGAGATCCATCGCATACTGCTGCAGGGCAGGGTCAAAGTTCTGGACGGCTGCCAGAAGGTGCCTGAGGACGGCGCGCGCCTCCTGGCGCCCCTCGAGCCGCGTGTTCACCAGGCCAAGCTGGATCAGCGTGAAGAGTGGGGTCGGGTCGTCAAGAGTTATCAGCGCATCCCGAGCCGGCCCACGCAGCTCCGACCGCTCCCAGAGCTCTTCCGGTATCGTTAAGAAAAAACCTGCAGCGGCCGATGCCAGGAAGACCACTATTGCCACTGCGGTGGCGCCAATCAGGTAGTCTGGTCCGGCGAGCAGCACCGCTTGAGCGCGCACGCAGAGCAGGCCACAGAGTACCGCCCCGGCAGCCCAGCCTATCTTGAGCGATCGCAGCGCCAGGCGCTTCGGCCGCCGGGGCACTTCACCGCGCAGCACGCGGGTGAGAAGCGTCGCCGCCGCCCCTCGAGAGGGGCCGTCTGCCACGAGTCGGGGCAGCAGGAGGATGAGCCCGCCCATACCCTCGATGGTCCATGCGTCGCTCCGCTCGACCGCGCCGAGGGCCGGATAGATGGCCTCACTTCCGCAGGCCACCAAGACCTCCCCTGCCAACCGCCGAAGCGATTCCTCCGGCTCAACCTGAAGCGAAGCCAGCAGAGTAAGAACGGTCTCCGGGCCCGTGTGCCCGGCGAGCGCGTCGAGAGCCGCCCGGCGCACCGGTACCCAGGGGGATGCGGCTCCTCCACAGAGTGCCCTCGGCGAGGTGAGCAGGACCCGGAGCCGCTCGGCATCTGGACGCCCCGTGGCGCGTGCCTGTGCGATCGCCCACCGCCGGTAGAAACCCGGCTTCTCGACCAGTCTCCCCCGGCCGAGCGAGCTCAGCGCCTCACGCTCTCCTCCAGCGCCAGGACCAGAGCGGTTAAGGAGCCTGGTAACCAGATCGAATGGCGCGCGCATACAGCCTCCGTCAAGATTGGACACCACACTGGCGTAACTGCCCAATTGTAACACTTCTTTCGCAAAAGAGATAGCATGCAGCGTATTTGCCAGATGGGGAGACCGCTCTGAGCGAGCAAGAAAGGAACTCGCCCGTTCATCGCGGCATATCTGGCGCGAAAAACGGGCGAGAGGAGGTGTCAGGGCACAGGTTGATCAGTCGGAGATTGCGCTGAGATCGTACATGGGCACGAGCACGTGCCCGGTTGGCTCGAGGCCAGGCTGAATCGCGGCCACCAGATGGCCGGCTGTGGGAACCGAAAACTGCGGCTCGCCACACACCTGACAGACCTCCGCGGGAATATTGCGCACGACCACAAAATCTCCTGCCGAGCGGCAGAGTGGAATTGTCACGCGCGTTGTTGCACATTCGCCTCCGCAGAGAGCGCAAGAGGATGCGCGAACGACGCCGGGAAACAGATTAGCGATAGCAAGCTCCTTTCTCGACACCTGCCCTATTATCACACTTCACTTCCGCAAAGGCACCGGTGCATATGCGAGTGTCGTCTCATTCACAGCAAAACCAGCAACTTTGCGGATGTTCGGCTCCCTCCAGCGATACGGTTCACAATCCGCCATTTCGACGGTTGTATAAACTGCCGCCTATTGAATATAATGGTAGCGTAAGACTCAGGTCTTGCAGGCCATTTGTTCCCCGCTCCTCAGAGCCTTGACGCACTAGAGCGGGCGGAGTTCCAGGAGCAATAACCGGATCCGGTGGCAGGCGCTTCCCGCGGTGCGACCGAAGGAGAATATCGATGATCGTTCCAACCCGTGTACTCTTCGAGCATGCGTACGGCAAATATGCGCTCGGAGCCTACAACATTAACAACCTGGAGCAGACCATGGGCCTGTTCCGCGGCAACATGGACGCCCAGGCGCCGTTTATCATTCAGATCTCCAAAGGCGCCCGCGGCTATACAGACAAGCGGATGCTGGAGGCTATGATTCGCGCGGCTGAAGAGATCTGGCCCGATTCCCTCTTTGCCGTCCACCTCGACCATGGCGACGAGCAGGCTTGCTACGACTGCATCGAGAGCGGCTTCTACTCCTCGGTCATGATCGACGCCTCGCACGACTCGTTCGACAAGAACATCGAGATCACGCGCCGCGTCGCCGAACGCGCTCACGAGAAGGGCATTT
>JBBRJW010000141.1:0-6642 GCA_038218705.1 Chthonomonadales bacterium
CAATATGCCGCTGAACGAACCCGGCCTGTGCCGTGCGGCAGGCTTCCGCAAGTTCCTTGCTCCTGAGCTCCTTCTCCACGTCGCTCACCTGCCCGGCCATGTCAGCCGCCGGGGTGCCGGGACGCGGTGAGTACCGGAAGAGGTGGGCCCTGGCGAATCCCACGCTCTGCACCACGCTGACAGTTTGATCAAATGCTCGACGGTCTTCGCCGGGAAATCCGACCATAATATCGCTCGTAATGGCGAGGTTCGGAATCGACCGGTAG
The DNA here is from genome assembly GCA_038218705.1 of Chthonomonadales bacterium. GTDB lineage: Bacteria > Armatimonadota > Chthonomonadetes > Chthonomonadales > Chthonomonadaceae > JBBRJW01. The sequence goes on from JBBRJW010000141.1 coordinate 267, forward strand.
GCCGCGCGGCACCGGTCCATGTAGAAGTCGCGGCTGTATGGACGGTTCATGGCGGCGAGCACGCCGCTGTCCCCGCTCTGCAGCGGGATGTGAAGGTGCGGGCAGAGTTTCGGCTCAGAGGCGAATGCTTCCAGCAATCGGTCTGTGACCTGAGTTGGCTCGATCGAGGAGAGCCGAACGCGCTCAACTCCCGGTACTCGGGCGAGGGCGAGGAGAAGCTCTGAGAGGTCGGTGTGAGTCATCGGCCCCGGGCCGTTCGCCAGTGGCTCACTGCGGGGCATGTCCGCGCCTGGTACGGTGCGGAAGCCATCGTGACCATAAGCGCCCACCAGCACACCGGTCACCACCAGCTCACGGCACCCTTCGGCCGCCCGCCGCGCCGCCTCCTGCAGGATCTCACTTACCGGACGTGAGCTCATGAGCGAGCGCGTGTAAGGAATTGAGCAGAACGAGCAGAACACATTACAGCCTTCCTGAACCTTGATGGTGGCGCGGGTGCGTCGAACTGATGGCCGTCTATCGCCGATGCGTGGAGCCTCTGTAGCGGCTGCGAGGGCAGGGAAGCGTTCAAGCACCGCATTCAGCGTCTGCATCTTCCGGGCATTCGGAACAACCAGAGTGACTTCTTCGACGGCTTCGTCCTTTATGCGCGCCATCTCGCCGTAGCAGCCTGTCATCACGACCGCCGCGGCAGGGTTTTGCCGGGCAACCTTCCGCACCATGTATCGGCTCTTCCGCTCGGCCGCCTGTGTCACGGAACAGGAGTTAATAATATAGACGTCGGCTGGCTGATTGAAATCCGTGATGTCGAAGCCGCGTTCCTCGAAGTCATCTAGGATACGCTGTGTCTCGTACTGATTCACCTTGCATCCGAGGGTTATAAATGCGGCAGTTGGCAAAGACGGAACCCCCTTCTCCGACGAACAGACGCGCGACAGTCCGTCGCGCAATACGTCAGTGTACGTTACGGCCGGGAGCGTGTCAAGCGAGCTCATATGGCCCATCCTGGCAGGTCCCCGAACTTGACAAGCGGGGAGAGCCATGATACAATATGTGGGTTAGTCCCGGTTGTCGGGGTGTGGCTCAGCTTGGTCGAGTGCACGGTTCGGGACCGTGAGGTCGCTGGTTCGAATCCAGTCACCCCGATGAGAAAGAATGGGCGGTCGCAGATCAATCTGCGACCGCCCATTTTTGATGCCCGAGCGCTTGCCGACTATCCGAGGCGCCTGTCGAGAACGCGCTCGGTCCGCTGGGTGTTCACCACCGCAACGTCCATCGAATAGCGGCTTAAATAGGAGCCGAACCAGATGAGGGAGACGATAGCGGCGGGGAGCAAGGCAATCAGGGCGATCATCTGATTAAGTGAGTCGAGGACGAGGGCGACGCCACCAATCATCAAGCCTGCTCCATAGAGAGTAAACACGGCGCGCCGCTCGCTCATGCCGGAGTAGACGAGGCGATGCGAGCTGTGGTCTCGGCCACCCAGGGACACGGGTCTGCCTTCGGCCAGACGCCGTGAGATCACAAGCATGGTGTCGAATATGGGAATGGCAAGGAACAGCAGCGGGATAGTGCAGACCTCTGCAGGATTTGTGCCCGGTCCGAGCACGGACAGAAGCGCCAGCCCTGAGAGCGAATAACCCAGGAACAAGCTTCCGCAATCACCCATAAAGATCCGCGCACGCCGTGTAAAGCGGCCATTGTGGTAAAGGAATCCCAGGCACGAGACGGCCAGAGCGGCTGATACAATGCCGACGGCAGAGCGGTCATGGAGATAGGCGAAGCCCGAGATAAGCGAGGCAATCACAGCGCTCATTCCTGCGCAAAGACCATTCATGTTGTCCAGTAGGTTTAGCGCATTGCAGAGGCCTACCAGGAACAGCGCCAGCAGTGGGAATCCCGTGACAACCCAGAACACCGGGTAGAGCTTCGCCAATCCGAATGAAAAAGGGACGACCGCAGCGAGCTGACCGAGGAGCTTGATCCGCGGGGGAAGAGGACGGATATCGTCCAGTAGGCCAAGTCCGAAGAGAAACAGTGCGCCAACCGCAAGGCCGAGGAGGTCCGGGCGATGTTCGACTATTTGGCGCGGCGCGATGAATGCGGCCGCTCCGGCACATGAGATAAAGATCGCAACGCCACCATAGAGGGCCGTTGGCCTGGTGTGCCACCGGTCCGCCTTTGGCTTCACTACGAGGCCCTTGCGTTCCGCAACGATCACGACAATATGTGTTAACAACAGTGAGGTGACGAGCGTGACGAAGAGAAGGGCGCCGTCTTGAGCTACTTCATTCATCCTAGAATAAGCCTCCGCACAGCATTGCCAATCGGCTTTCCATGGCAGCAGTAAAATGGACGATGTGGCATGGGGCCGTGGAACCTGAATGCGCATCAAAGCGCATAAGCGGCCTTGATGGTGGCGTTAACCAGCGTCTCGTCAAATTCGCGAACCATTTTCTGCCGGCCCGCTACCCCCATAGAGCGGCGCTCAGCAGGGTGGTCGATCATGCGCTGCATGGCTGCTGCCAGCGCCGCAGGATCACAAATCGGTACCAGGAGCCCGGTAACGCCATCGTCGACAGCCTCCCGGCAGCCCACATGGTCGGTGGTAATCAGCGCCCGCTCCATGGCGGCCGCTTCAAGAAGGACGTGGGGTGTTCCTTCACGATAATACGAGGGGAGTACGACAACGTCAGCGTTCCCCATATATTCTCTGACGTCTGACTTCTCTCCAAGATACTCTACTACGCCATCGGCTTGCCATCGGTCGAGCTCTGCCTGAGGAATGCACCGTGGATTACGCTCATCACGCCCGCCCATGATCCAGAATCGAGCTTCGGGCGCCCTGGCCTTCACCATGCGGGCGGCTTCGACGAAGTGTCCGACGCCTTTATCTATCAGCAGACGAGCACAGAAGAGAAACGTGACAGGCTCCTTTTCAAATGCTGCCGGCGGAGGAGCATAGTGCTCGAGGTCGATGCCAGAGCCCTTCAGGAGGCTCGATCGTTCCGCGGCAACCATTCGACGCTCAATGAACAGGTTGCGGTCATCCGAATTCTCAAAGAACGTATGGTGGGCACGCGCCAGGGCAAACGCATAGAGCCGCTCAACCACCGCCCGAATGAACGGGTTCGCGCCATCGGTGAATACGTATCCCAGCCCGCACACCGTATTGACAATTCGCGGAACGCCAGCCATGTGGGCCGCGATCGAGCCGGAAATGACCGGTTTAATGGTGAAGTTATGGACGACGTCGGGTCTCTCACGTTTCAGCAGTCGGTAGAGCGCAGCGACGAGCCGTACGTCGGCAGCCGGATTAACGGTCCGCTTGTTAACAGGGACCGGTCGGAAGGGAATGCCCAGCGCCTCGACTCGGCTCTCAAATCCATCACCGCCAGCCCCAGCCCCGACCACCTCATGTTTGTCGGCGAGGAGGGATGTGATCTGGCCTCGTCGCTGAACATAAAGCGTCCAGGAACACCGCGAGAGCAATAGTACCTTAGCCATTCAGATGCACCGTCACCGAGCCAGCTCCTGACATTTCCCCGACGCCCGTTTGAGAAACTCCACAATGGGCACCGCGACGCAGCCGATCTTCAAAGGCTCCAGTAGTGGACGCCATCAGGCGCTGACGCCGGATCGACCATGGACTTGACGTCCATAAACACGCCCCCGGCTCGAATAATCGACTTCCAATCAGTTGGTGTGAGCGCTCGGTAGAAATCATGGCCCACCGCAAGCACGATCCCGTCGAGGTCCTTCATGTTTGCCCAGTCGGCCAGGGCAATACCGTATTCGCGCTCCGCCTCGTCGGACTCCGCAACCGGATCATGAACCAGCGGCTCAAGGCCAAACTGCTTCAGCTCGTTCACTACGTCAACGACTTTGCTGTTCCGGAGGTCAGAGACGTTCTCTTTGAAGGTAAGGCCGAAGACGCCAACGCGAGCCGTTCGAACCGGGATGTCGGCGTGCACCAACAGCTTCACCATCCGCTGACCCAGAAATGCGCCCATGGCATCGTTTGTGCGTCGGCCCGCCAGGATCACCTTGGGGTGCAGCCCCACCTCCATCGCCTTCGTTGTCAGGTAGTAGGGGTCGACACCGATGCAGTGACCACCCACCAGACCGGGGGCGAAAGGCAGGAAATTCCACTTCGTCGCGGCAGCTGCCAGGACATCACGTGAGCGGATATTCAGGCGATCACAGATCATCGCAAATTCGTTCATGAGCGCGATGTTAAGATCACGCTGAGTGTTCTCGAATACTTTGGACGCCTCGGCCACGCGTATCGACTGGGCTCGATGTAATCCGGCACTGACAATACCACCGTATGCCGCCGCGACCCGTTCCAGCGTACCGGCGTCCTCTCCAGACACAATCTTCACGATGCGGTCGAGAGTGTGCTCCTGGTCACCTGGATTGATTCGCTCTGGCGAGTAGCCGAGCTTGAAGTCAACGCCCTGTTTCAGCCCCGACGCCCTCTCGAGGGCAGGGCCGCAGATCTCCTCTGTCACCCCGGGATACACCGTCGATTCGTAGCACACTACCGCGCCCTTGCAAATCACCTGCCCGATCGCCTCCGACGCGCGAACAAGCGGCGTAAGGTCCGGCATGTTGTGGCCGTCGATAGGCGTTGGGACTGCAACTACGAAGAAAGTGCGGTCGCAGAGGTCCTTGATTTCATGGGTGAATCGGAGCGTGGTGTTTCCAAGTACCGAACCCTCTGTCTCGCCGGTCCTATCGTGGCCAACTCGAAGCTCTTCGATTTTGTCCTGCGCAATGTCAAACCCAATCGTATCGGGGTACTGTGCCGCGAATGCCAACGCGACCGGCAGTCCAACATACCCGAGTCCAACCACTGCAATGCGTTCTACCATTACCGATATCCTTTGTCGAGACAGCCCGCGCATCGGGGTCGCGCCCTGTCTGCTCAGATGTTTCACTCATCACGTCGACGTGCACGCCGGCTCATCCGGTCCGTCGGTTCAGTCCATGCCTTGGTTTGGGCCAGCCGAACCAGATAACCGGCACGTTCGGCTCCTGTGGATCCGCCGCGACGTCTGTTGCGCCCGATTAATTCCCGTCTCGTACAAACACAAACTCGTTACAGCCTGATTTGCCCGCGCACGTCTTCAGCCGCTGCAGCGAAAAACCTCGCTCACGGTAGAACGCAAATATCTCCTCGGGACGCGCCACCTCGAAGGGGTAGCCTCCGACCCAGTCGACCACATCACGCCCGGCGGACATACCGCGGAGCGTGGAATAGTTTCGCCACGAGTGGAAGGGCTTACCTATCAGGATGTCGCGCAGGGTCTTTGGGCCCCACAGGTAGGCGAACGCAGGCCAGAGCACGAGGGGGCGCAGCAGTCGCGGGAGACGGTTGTAAGTACGCTTTACCAGAGTCCAGCCGCGAGAAGGGATACCCTGGTTGTTATATATCGATATGAACAGCAGTCCGCCAGGAGCAACGAGAGGGGCAACGTTACCGAGCGCCTGCCACATAGAGCCTGTATGGTGGAGTACTCCCCACGAGTATAGGACTTCGAAAACTCCGAGACGGTTCAGATAATCTGCATCGAGTGCAGAACCTTCCTCAACGACCCAGTCCGGATCGTCCGGGAAGTAGCGCCGCCGGAGCTCCTGTGCACAGCGTACGGAGCTCGGGTCATAGTCGAATGAGTGAACCCGTGCGCCCATCCGCCGCGCTGCGAGGCTAAATAGCCCGCTGCCGCTGCCCACATCCAGAAACCGTTTGCCCTGAAGAGATTCGGTGCCGAGCCACTGTTTCAGCGACTTCTCCGCCTCAGAAATGCGGTTATCATCCAGCTGCTGAAGAAATCGGGCCCAGTTCTCGCCGAATTCGAAGCGATCGCCGTGGGCAACTTCCAGCGCGTGCTCGGTCATTCGAGCTCCCTTCCACGAGATCAATTATCGGAGTTTAGCAGACCCGACGATAGAAAGTCAACAACAAGTGGCCTATACGGGCCCGCGGCCGGAAACGGCCTTTCACAGCGGATTGGCCGCAGGAAGGGTTGTGCGCTTCGGGAAGAGGGCCCTCGTAAGGCGCTTCTCCACCAGTGCATACGAAAGCCATGCGATTGCGATCGTTGCCGCTGATCCGAGAAGGACGAAGCAGCACCGGGCAGGCATCCCCGCGCCATGCGCGGCGAGTCTCATACAGATTCTACGGAAGCCATCGAGGACAAAGGGGTGAACCAGGTAGAGGCTGTAACTGATCGCGCCAAGAAATTGAAACGGGCGGGACTGGAGGAGCCACGCGAATGGCCCTTCCTCTCTAACGCAGCTGAGGAAGAAGATCCCGACGAGAAGGAGTGAAGCAGCTGCGCAGCTCAGGAAGAAGATTCTGACGAATAGG
>JBBRJW010000142.1:0-6636 GCA_038218705.1 Chthonomonadales bacterium
GTACTCCAGGTGAGCCACGTTGATGGTAACGCCGCGCTCCCGCTCTTCGGGCGCGCTGTCGATCTCCTCGTAGCTCATCGCCTTGCTGCCGTTGTAGCTGGCAAGCATACGCGTGATCGCCGCCGTCAGGCTCGTCTTGCCATGATCGACATGCCCAATCGTGCCGATGTTGACATGCGGCTTACTCCGCTCAAATCTCGCTTTTCCCATCTCGCCTGTATTCTCCTGTTTCGGTGTCCCGCAAGCACGGCCGCGCACGGTCGCAGGGCGATCGGACGATGCCGAAAGCCGATTCCATGGGTGTGAGCAATGGCGCGCGCGGGCAAAACTGCAGCCCGCGGCGCGCCATCCGCCCGGAGTTCCAGTTCCCGCTCCCCTGCTTCCTGAATCAGGAAGTGGTTGGAGCAGGACGGGAGCTAGGCCTTGGCCAGCTGCTTGCCCTGTACTTTGGCGAGCAGCTCTTCCGCGACATTGCGCGGTACTTCCTCGTAGTGCGAGGGCGTCATCACAAACGAAGCGCGACCCTGCGTAAAGCCGCGAAGGTCATTCACGTAGCCGAACATCTCGGAGAGCGGCACCTGGGCCCGAACAACCTGCTTGCCACCCGGCTCGGGCTCAGTGCCCTCCAGGCGCCCGCGGCGGCGGTTCAGGTCGCCAATCACGTCGCCGAGGTGGTTCTCCGGAGTGGAGACCTCGATCTGCATGATCGGCTCTTTCAGGTAGGCTTTGCCGCGCCGCATCGCTTCCTTCATTGTCTGGCTTGCGGCCACCTTGAAGGCGATTTCAGAGGAGTCGACCGCATGGAACGATCCGTCGGTCACGGAGATCTTGATGTCGACGACCGGGTAACCGGCCACGACGCCCGCCTCCAGTGCCTCCTTGACGCCCTTCTCAATGGCCGGAATGTACTCTCGGGGCACGGAGCCGCCAACGGTCTTGTTGACGAACTCGTATCCCTGGCCCGGCTCCAGCGGCTCCACCATGAGCTCGCAATCGCCGTACTGGCCGCTTCCACCCGTCTGCCGCTTGAATGGCACACGAGCAGTCGCCTTCTGGTGAATCGATTCGCGATAAGCCACCTGCGGAGCGCCGAAGTTGGCCTCGACGCCGTAGGTCCGCTTGAGGATGTCCACCTTGATATCGAGGTGCAGCTCGCCCATGCCGCTCAGAATGGTCTGTGCGGTCTCGGGGTCCGTCGCAACGCGGAAGGTCGGATCCTCTGTAGCCAGCTTCTGAAGCGCGGAGGTGAGCTTATCCTGGTCGGCCTTGGTCTTCGGCTCGATCGCGATTGCAATAACCGGCTCCGGGAACGTGATGTTCTCGAGCAGGATCGGCGACTTCTCATCGCAGAGCGTATCGCCGGTCTTCGTGTCCTTCAGCCCGACGATCGCGGCGATGTCGCCAGCATAGACCGTGGTCACGTCCTCGCGACTGTTGGCATGGAGCTGGACGATTCGCCCGACGCGCTCCTTCTTGCCGCGGCTCGCGTTCAGAACCGTCTGCCCGGTGGAGAGCGTTCCCGAGTAGACCCGGAAGAACGTAAGGAGTCCGTACTGATCCGTCGCGATCTTAAAGGCCAGTGCGCTGAAGGGAGCGCCGTCTTCCGGCTGCCGATCCTCTTCGATATCCGTATCGGGGATAACGCCACGGATCTGCTCAACGTCGCGCGGCGACGGCAGATACTCGATGACGGCGTCGAGCAGGGGCTGAACGCCCTTGTTCTTGTAGGCGGAGACGCAGAGCACCGGCATGATCTTGTTCTGGATCGTGCCGAGGCGCAGCGCGATCCGAATCTCCTCCACAGAGATCGGCTCGCCCTCAAGGTACTTCTCGATCAGGTTCTCGTCGACATCCGCGACCGCCTCAATCAGCTTTGTATGGTACTCGTTGGCCCGCTCGCGCAGGTCTTCGGGGATATCAGTCTCCTCAAACACGCGGCCATCATCATCCTTGTAGACGATGGCTTTCATAGTGACGAGGTCGATCACGCCGTGGAAGCCCGCTTCCGCGCCGATGGGAAGCTGGATCGGGACCGCGTTTGCGCCGAGGCGCTCGACCATCTTCTCCACTACCGAGTAGAAGTTGGCGCCCATGCGGTCCATTTTGTTAACAAACGCAATGCGCGGAACCTTGTACTTGTTGGCCTGCCGCCACACCGTCTCGGACTGCGGCTGCACGCCGCCGACCGCACAGAAGATTGCGACGACGCCATCGAGGACGCGCATAGAGCGCTCGACCTCGACCGTAAAGTCTACGTGGCCTGGTGTATCAATAATGTTAATGCGGTGGGTCTGCACGCGCGCGCCGGCCTCGGTGGCTTCGAGCCCCCAGAAGCAGGTGGTTGCCGCGGAGGTAATGGTAATACCGCGCTCCTGCTCCTGTGTCATCCAGTCCATGGTTGCCGCGCCCTCATGGACCTCACCGATCTTGTGGGTTCGGCCGGTGTAAAAGAGAATGCGTTCGGTGCAGGTTGTCTTACCGGCGTCGATATGTGCCGCAATGCCAATATTTCGAGTTTTATCGAGATCGTACTGTCGTGCCATGGGTTACCTAACTTGCCTCCAGGGAGTGCCTGTACACTGCAAAAAGCGAGCGGACACGCGGCGCCGTTTCCGACACCGCGCACCCCCTCTTCACTCGGGACCGAGATGGCTGTCGCCAGCGCGACACACCCCTCATTGCGTGCTCGCAGCTTCCTGGCTTCCGCCTCTTACCAGCGGTAGTGAGCAAACGCCTTGTTGGCGTCCGCCATCCGATGGATATCTTCCTTCTTCTTCACGGATGAGCCTGCGTTGTTGGATGCATCCAGGAGCTCGCCGGCCAACTTGTCGGCCATGGTACGCCCTGCGCGCTTGCGGGAGTTGACAACTGCCCAGCGAAGCGCCAGCGCAACCTTACGCTCCTGTCGAACCTCGATGGGAACCTGGTACGTAGAGCCGCCAACTCGGCGCGGGCGAACTTCGATAACCGGCATGATGTTCCGGATCGCCTGCTCGAACACTTCGAGGGCTGGCCGCTTGGCCCGATTCTCCATCTGCTCCATGGCAGCGTAGAAGATTCGCTCTGCGACGCTCTTCTTACCGTCCATCATAAGCCGATTGATGAACCGCTGCGCTAGCACGCTGCTGTATACCGGGTCCGGAGTAATCGGACGCGGGCGGATGGGGCCTTTTCTTGGCATGAAATTCTCCTGTGGAATGGTCGGGAGCGGCGCAGCCGGCAATTAGCCTCAAGCCGGGCGGCACCCCTCGCATTTCGCTACTTGGGCTTCTTCGCGCCGTACTTCGAGCGGCTCGACTTGCGGTCGCGAGTGCCGGCAGTGTCGAGTGTTCCGCGAACGATATGGTAGCGGACGCCCGGGAGGTCCTTGACACGGACGCCGCGGATCATCACCACCGAGTGCTCCTGAAGGTTGTGACCGATACCCGGAATGTATGCCGTCACTTCCATCTTGTTGGTCAGCCGAACGCGCGCGATTTTGCGAAGCGCGGAGTTCGGCTTCTTCGGCGACTGCGTTCGAACGATGAGGCAGACGCCGCGTAGCTGCGGGTTGCCTTTGAGCGCGGGCGCCTTGGTCTTCTTAATAAGACGTTTCCGGCCCTTGCGGACCAACTGATTGATCGTGGGCATTCTTGTACCGATTTCCCCTTCAGACTGTGTGGTTGTCACCGTGCCGCCGGCAAGGACCGGCGCACCCCCGTACAGGATTACCGTGTGTTGGAAAGTGCTGCGCGTGCGTAAATAGAAAAAGCCCTCGCGCGGAGCAGAGGGCGGGCAAGGGCTAACCTGGCGATGCAGCAACGCAAGAGTTACACGAGAAGAAAGGTTGACACCTTTCCAGTCCGCCTCCTTGAGCCATATTCGCACTAGCCTGCCGCGCCGATGCCACCAGCGCAAACCGAATTATGATACTCCATCCGCCGCTGAAAGTCAACAGCCACGGGAACAATTGACTCTCCGCCTGCCCAACTACTTGCTCGCATCCTGGCCGGTTCCCGAGACTCGCGAACCTTATGGAGCGGCGAGCCGTCCAAATCGGTAGAACTAATCGGATTAGCCGGGCCAGGCCGCAGGGCGCGCCTGGAGGAGCAGTGGATCGTATGCCAGCGTGGGATCCTTCGAACCGTAAATTGGCCCAGTTCCGTGAGGCTGTCCAGCGACAGTTCGGTCGGAACCTGGAGAAAGCCACCCCTGCCAACGTGCGGGAGTTCATGGGCAGGCGCCAGGAGGAGCTTCTCTCGCGGGAGACGCCCGGCGGCCGCATTGAGATTAACGAGTCGAAGACAACCTATGAAGAGATCCTGAAGGATTTCTTTATACGCGTTCTGGATAAGCCGACCGATGAGGCTCTGATAATGCTCTGGTCACTCGCCTTTGACCTCTCCTTCTTCAACATAGAGCAGCACGCTGCCGAGCGGCTTCAGTCTCTGTTTCCGGAAGTCGGCGAGGAGCCCGACCCGGGCGATGGCGAGATTCGCCACCCGGAGTAGGCCAACCGAGTGAGCAGACATGTCAGACTGCACTGATATTCTGGGAACGCGGGCAGGCGGGGTTTCGTCTCTGCTGCAGGTACATCGTACCTCAGATACAGAACTAGCAACAGAGGAGTAAACCCGCCATGAACGCTGTAATGGACGAAGCGCCCAAGACGCATGCCCGACCCGAGCACCGCGAAGGGCCGATAGCCCGGACCATTGAACAGCAGACCGCCAAGCTGCCATCCGATACGTTTCTCTGGGCCGCCCTGGGCTCCATTGGCCTATCGCTCGTACTCGAGATGATGGGTGAGGAGAAGAAGGCGAACTTCGTCGGCCACTGGGCGCCGACACTGCTCATCCTGGGGCTCTACAATAAGATCGTCAAGCTCGAAGGCTCCGACGGGGCATAGAGCCAACGGGCTTTCGATAAAACGGAGGGGCGCGGGAATCCACACTGGACTCCTGCGCCCCTCATGCTGTGTCACGGCCAGACTCAGGCGCTCGACCCGGCCGCCTGCCCTCCCTGCGGAAGTGTCGGCGATGAGTTCGCCGAGTCTTCCTCGTGCGGGGTCGGATTTCGAAAGGTCATCCAGTACGCGACGGCACAGGCGAGCGTCGTAATCGCGGGCAGCACGAAGACAGGCCCCCAGTTGGTTACGCCCGCCTTGTTAGTGTAGTACTGCTGCACTTCCCCACAGAAGAGGCTGCCGAGGAAGTTTCCAACCCCGATCGTTACAAGTGTCAGCAGATTCTGAGCGCTGCCGCGAATGTCCTTCGGGGCAACGCGATCCACGTAGAGCTGCTGCACCACCAGGACGAATGCGTAGCCGAACCCGTGGAGCCCGAGCGATGCGACCACCAGGCCAAGCGGCTTGCCCATGGCGAAAATAATGTAGCGGAGTGGCCAGGCAAAGCTTCCGAGCAGCAGGCACCAGCGCATTCCCTTCCTGGGCAGCCAGAGCGGAAGCAGCACGGCGAGCGCCAGAATCTCCGTTACCTGACTGATGCTCTTGGTAATGCCCACGTACTGATGGGGGATATGCAGAAACTCCAGGTACGGCCCGGAGAGCACATAGAAGAACTGGAATTCGGTGGCGGCGATGAACGAGATCAGCATGAACATCGTAAAGCCGGGCACCATCCGGAAGAGCATCAGCGCCTTGCGGAAGGCCAGCGGGTCCGTACGCGGCTCGGTGCTCGGAGGCGTGCTCGGAACGAAGAGCAGGGAGCAGACCGCCATGACAATTCCAAGAACACCTGCCATTACCATTTCGGGAATAGGCCCCATATAGTTCGCCGCACCCGCGTTCATAACGTTCATAAACGCAAAGAGCATGAACCCGGCAGCAATCCAGCCGATGGTTCCTGCCGTGCGAATCACCGAGAACTCCCGCTCCCGGCCTGCCTCATCCTTCACATGCTTCTCAATATGGAAGAAGGCGATCGAATTGGTGACTCCGAGGCTCGGTGAGAAGAGGAGCGCCCAGAGAAACATTGCGCCAATCAGCATCGCCGTGGAGGTCTGCCGCGCCATCCAGAAGGCCGCCCCTGCTGCCAGAAGGTGCGATATCGCGAGGAACACCTGACTCGGCATGAGTCGGTCCACAAGCTGGCCACCAATAAAGGGGGTCACAATGCAGCCGAGGTAGAGGGCTCCAAACACGGCGCCGATCCCGGCGGGCGAGACCCCTCGATTGTGCAGGGTTGCGCCGAGAATAGGCATCCACACGCCCCATACCGCGTATTCCAAAAACATCATGAGGGCGAGCTGAAACCGCAATTTGACCACGTGAGTTCCTCCTGGCACAATTCGGGGTGTAGGGTGGGTTCGGACGTCATTCCACGCCCCGGGACGGAATTCCTGCCGTACCCGTGCCCCGCCGCGCGGAATTGTGCGCGAGGCGGCAGATGGCGAGTGGGGCCGCCGAAATGTGCCCCACTCGCCCTCTCGTTTCAGGCGGCCTTGCGTAACGGGGCCACACTCTCCACGGTGGTGAACCGCGAGGTGAGCTGCTCCAGCTCAATCGACATCCGACTCAGCTCATGCCCTGCCTGGTCGATCTCCTGAATCGCAACGCTCTGAGCGCGCGTCGCCTCGGCTACGCTCTGCGTTGAGGCCGAGACCTGCTGTGCCGACGCGCTCATCTCCTCTGCGCCA
>JBBRJW010000143.1:0-6620 GCA_038218705.1 Chthonomonadales bacterium
TGTGTCACTCTTCCTCTTCGAGAGGATGGCCCAGGAGACGGTCGCTTCCGCAACTTCCAGCACGCTCAACGCGGCGGGTCCCGGTTCCAGGGCCCTCTACCTGCTGTATGGTCGTCTCGGATTGACGGCCCGGCAGTTAGAAGCGCCCTGGAGCGCCCTTAGGCGCGCCGATTCCCTGCTGGTCACGATCGAGCCGTTCGATGAACGCGGAGTCTCGGCCGAGGAGCTCCGTTCCCTTAAGGGCTGGATTGAAAGCGGCGGCACCCTGCTCTATCTCGTAGCGACAGCGCCACAGCCCGCCAACCCGGACGATCCCGTAACCGGGGATCTGGAGGTAACTTCAGTCAGTGCTGCTCCTCTGCCTTCGGCAATCGTCGCGCCGTCAGAGCCCATTCTCGCGAACGTCCACGACCTCCAGATCGCCTCGCGTGCCCGGCTCAAACCAGCACGGGGCGCTCACTACCAGGAGCTCGCGCGCGACACCAGCGGAATCGTGTTAGTCCGTAAGCCCCTCGGCCGTGGGCAGGTTATCGTCTTCGCCGGAAGTGCTGCCGGGTCAAATGGAGCCATCGCCTCCGGCGATACCGCTATCATGCTGGCGAACATTGCTGCGATTAGTGCAGGATCGGGCGGGACTATTCAGTTCGACGAGTACCACCATGGAGTCGGATTCGATGCCAGCGGTCAGGCTGCAAGTCGAGGAGTCCTCGAAAGCTCGCCTTTGGCGATTCGCGTGCTGGCCTGGCACTTTGCGGCGCTCGCGCTCCTGCTCATCTATAACGGGAATCGCCGATTTGGCGCGCCGCTGTCGCCAGATGAGAGCGCAGCGGGACGAAGGGATTCTGGCTACGTTAGCTCCATGGCGAGGCTCTATCGGCGCTCACGATCTTCGGACCTCGCCCTCCTGGCGCTCTATGATCGGTTTCTACACGATCTGCGGGCGCGGCTCGAACTCGATCCCGACGCCGCTTTGGAGCAGGTCGCCGCGGATGTGGTTAAGCGGTTCGGGCAGGCCGCAGGCACTTCGCTGCAGCGTGTAATAGCGGAATGTGAGACAGTTCGCGACGGTAAGCGCTCGTCCGAGCACGAAATGCTGGCGCTCGCCCGCGACATGGAACTTCAGAGGAGGAGCTGGGAGAATGTCAGATAGTTACAGCATGGGCGGGATGGTCCCTCCGGTTCCCTCGCCCCCACCCCTGCCGACCTCCGCCGCAGCGCCGGTTCAGCAGCTTGGCCAGCGTATCGCGACCGAAATGCATAAAGCGGTCATCGGGCAGGACACGCTGATCGAGATGCTCACCGTGGCAGTTCTATCGGGCGGTCACATTCTGCTCGAAGGCGTGCCCGGTACGGCCAAGACTCTCTCAATTCGAGCCCTTGCCCGGATCTTCGGCGTTAGCTTCGCGCGAATACAGTTCACGCCGGACCTCATGCCTTCCGACATCCTCGGAACCTCTGTGTTCGACCCGCGCACCCAGGAGTTCCACCTGAAGCGCGGACCGATCTTCGCCGGCCTTCTTCTGGCGGATGAGATCAATCGAACTCCGCCAAAAACGCAGTCCGCCCTCCTGGAATCGATGGAGGAGCGACGCGTCACCATCGACGGGATTACTCACGACCTTCCGGATCCATTTCTGGTCTGCGCAACCCAGAACCCCATCGAGTACGAGGGAACCTACCCCTTGCCAGAGGCCCAGCTCGATCGATTTCTGCTCAAGGTGGAGGTCGGCTACCCGGAGGCCTCCGAGGAGGAGGCGCTCCTTGGGAGGATACAGTCCGGCTTTCGCGCACAGAACCTGGACACTGCTGAGATCGAGATGGTAATCCACGGCAGCGAGCTCCCGAACTATCGAGCGATCGTCGATAGAGTGCAGGTGCATCCCGCGGTGGTTCGGTACATTGTGCAGATCGTTCGCGCGACCCGCGAAAACCGACACCTCCTGCTCGGCGGAAGCCCCCGCGCCGCGATCACCCTGCACTCCACGAGCAAAGCCCTCGCGGCCCTCCATGGGCGCGACTATGTGACCCCCGACGATGTGAAGCATATGGCGCGCTCGGTCCTCCGCCATCGCATGATTGTTCGGCCGGAGTCGGATATTGAAGGCTACACGACCGATCGCATCGTGACTACGCTGCTCGACACCGTTGAGGTACCGCGCTAGCATGTCCGATGTTGGCTCCCGCGGCGCGCCAATGCGTGTCGCAGAGATAGTGCGTCCTGCTGCCGGCGGGATCCGCCGACACGTCGAGACGCTCCTAGCCGGGCTCGACCGGAGTCGCTTCGATCCGCTGCTGCTCGCACCTGCCTCTTTTCAACTCAGCCTGCCCCTGGCCCGAGATGCGCGAATGGATCTGGAGATCGCGGCAGGCTTTCGCCCGGTGGCGGATTGGGCAGCCCGCCGGGCTCTTCGTCGCATGCTGGGCGGCGTGTCCATTGCTCATGCGCATGGGCTCCGCTCGGCATTCATCGCCGCAGCCCCTGCCCGCGCAGCGCGCACGCCGCTAGTCGTTACGCTGCATAACTTGCTCTATTCGGATAGCATGGCCGTCCGTCTCGGGATTCGCGTTATCCGCCGCGCCAATCCACGAGTGATCGCCGTGAGCGAGGCCGTACGCGAGACGGCGATCGCCTCCGGATTGCCTGCATCATCGATCTCAGTGATCCCGAACGGCGTGGAGCTGCCAATTGAGCGCTCGCCAGAAGCCCGCGCCGGGGCGCGATCCTTCCTGGGCCTCGGAACTCATGACGAGACGCTGCTCGCTGTCGGCCGCATATCCCCCGAAAAGGGCTTCGATCTCCTGGTCGATGCTTTCGACCGCTTGCATCAGCTCCGCCCGTCGGCGCGCCTCCTGATCGTGGGCGATGGCCCGGACCGGCCCATCCTCGAGCGCGCCGCAAGCATGGCTTCGCTGCCAGTCCACTGGTGCGGCTTTCAGGCCGACATCGCGCCCTACTATCTGGCGTCAGATCTGCTCATTGTCCCCTCTCGGTCCGAGGGCCAGGGGATCGTCGCCCTCGAAGCGATGGCGGCCGGGCTGCCAGTGGTGGCGTTCCGAGTCGGCGGGCTCGGAGAATCGATCGCGGACGGCTCAACTGGCCTTCTCGTGCCCCCACTCGATACCGGGTCGCTCGCGGAGGCAGCCGCCGCCCTCCTCGACGATCAGCCGCGCAGGGAGGCGATGGGGGCAGCCGGCAGATATCGCGTACAGGCGCACTATACCGCCGCCGGCATGATCGCCGCTGTTGAGGCCCTCTATTGTGACGTGCTGAAGGCGGGGGCAAAATGACCGTCCCGTTCCAATGGAGCGAAGCGCACGCCTCCGAGCTTCGCGACGGCGCTGCGGCGATGGGTATCGAGCTTCCAGCGGGAGCGACCGATCTATTCGGCCGATATGCAGAGGCTCTGGAGGCCACCAATCGCGTCCTCAATTTAACGCGCGTGAGCCCGGACCAGTATGTCTCGCTGCACTTCCTCGATTCGCTCGCGCTTCTCGCAGCCGCTCCTCCCCGTCCTGGCGCAGCTCTGATCGATGTCGGAACGGGTGCAGGCTTTCCCGGTCTCGCGCTTGCCATCGCCCGGCCGGACCTGCGCGTGGTGCTGCTCGACTCCACCGTGAAGAAGCTCCGATTTCTTGACGAAGTTATCGCGGCGCTCGGGCTTACGGGGGTCTCCACCCTCCATGCCCGCGCCGAAGAGGCGGCCCGACAACCGAGCCTCGCTCGCCAGTTCGACGTGGCTGCTGCGCGCGCGGTCGCGCGCCTCGATCGGCTCGCCGGATGGCTCCTCCCTTTCGTAAAGCCGGGAGGCATCGCAGTTGCCTACAAGAGTTCGGAGGTCGAACAGGAGATCGAGGAGGGCGCGGCGGCGCTCGTCCGCGCAGGAGCACGCGTAAAGCAGACGGCCGAGGTAGTGCTTCCAGGGACAGACATCCATCGGAAGCTGGTAATCCTGACACCCCGGCGATAGACCCGGGCAACTCTCGCCGCTAGGCGCATCCAGACGGCGAATGGGGCGAGCTGATAATCAGCTCGCCCCATTTCACGTGATTGGCCGAATAGGCCGGGATTTACTTCGCTGCCGCCTCACCGGGAGTGGCCACTGCATCGACAATGGAGCCACGCTTGCTGAAGAGCACCGCGCCCGTCAGCAGGACGAGGCACACCGCCACAATGACGGTTCGGATCTGCCACTCGATCGGCTGGATAATGATCCCGGCAATGAGGATACCGGTAAGGTTCATTACCTTGATCAGCGGGTTAAGAGCCGGTCCGGCAGTATCCTTGAAGGGATCGCCAACGGTGTCGCAGATGACAGCCGCCTTATGGTTCTCCGTGCCCTTGCCGCCGAAGAGACCGTCTTCGATCTTCTTCTTGGCATTGTCCCATGCGCCGCCGGAATTGGAAAGGAGCACCGCGAGAAGCTGGCCACTCACAATCGCGCCGGCCAGATAGCCGCCGAGTGCTGCAGCGCCCTTGTCCGGACGCCCGTAGCCGAGACCGAAGCCAACGAGAACGGGAAGCGTAATCGCCAGAATGCCAGGGCTCAGCAATTCCTTCTGGGCTGCCGCGGTCACGATCGCGACGCAGCGAGCATAGTCCGGCTTGCTGGTTCCGAGCATGATGCCCGGGTCACGCCGGAACTGGCCGCGAACCTCTTCGATGAGCTCGAAGGCAGCGCGCCCGACCGCGTTGATAGAGAAGGCGGAGAAGAGGTACGGGGCCGCGCCGCCGATCAGGAGGCCAATGAAGACCTCGGGAACGTCAAGCGGAATACCGTAGATCTTACCGTCCTGCAGCCCCTGCAGCCAATCCGCCGCAAGCACCGGGTGGAGCAGACCGGCGCTGGCCATGAAGGAACGGAACAGCGCAACCGCGGCAATAACCGCAGTTGCGATCGCAAAGCCCTTGGTCAGCGCTTTAGTCGTGTTGCCAACGGCGTCGAGTCGACCGACAATGCGGTCTCCCGAGATGCCGCTTGCCGAGACACGTCCGGCCTTCTGGTCCTCCTCAAGAACGCCCGACATCTCGAAGATGCCGTTCGCATTATCCGTAATAGGTCCAAAGGTGTCCATCGCGAGGATGTAGCCCGTGGTGGTCAGCAGACCAAGACCGGAGAGTGCAATTCCGTATGCCGCCAGCATTGCGTTGCCGCGGAACACGATCAGAGAGAAGAGCAGAGTGACACAGATCGCGAGGGCGCTCCAGACGGAGCTCTCGAGGCCATAGGCGAAGCCCGAGATGATCATCGTCGCAGGGCCCGTTTTCGAGTTGTGAGCAATTTCGTTGACGGGCTTCTTCTCGGTAGAGGTGAAGTACTCTGTCAGCCATCCGATGACCATCGCCAGGACGATACCGGAGAGGGTGCAGAGGAAGAAGGGTACCCAGTTATAGCTCTCGGTACTGCCTGCCGTTGCGCCGGGAACCGTAAGATTGGAGCCGAAGTGCACGAACGCCCCGATGCCGAAGAGTATCACCGCGACCGCTGCCGAGATACGGAAGCCCGTGTTGATCGGCTGCATCGGGTCCATGTCTTCGCGATCCTCGCCCTTCACACAGAAGACCCCAATGATCGAGGCGACGACACCGACTGCGCGCACGATGAGCGGAAACATAATCAGCTTGAGTGCTGTGGTCTTGAGGTCTGCGCTGCTTCCCCAGTCCGCGCTCGGAACCACCGAAGCTCCCAGAATGATCGCGGCCACCAGGGTAACTTCGTAGCTCTCGAAGACGTCGGCCGCCATCCCGGCGCAGTCTCCAACGTTGTCGCCAACGTTATCAGCAATGGTCGCCGGGTTGCGAGGATCATCCTCCGGAATTCCGGACTCGACCTTGCCAACCAGGTCCGCACCAACGTCCGCGGCCTTGGTAAAGATACCGCCGCCAACGCGCATGAAGAGCGCGGCAAGCGACCCACCGAACCAGACGCCGATCAGGATAAGTATCGCGTTCTATTTGAATTTAAGGAACACGGCGCAGGCGCCGATCAGACCAAGACCGACCGTCATCATACCGGAAACTGCGCCCGCGCGGAACGCTGTTTCAAGCGCGCCCTTGAAGCTGGAGCGAGCCTGCTCTGCGGTCCGCTGGTTGGCGATGGTCGCCATACCCATGCCGACGTAGCCCGCAAGGTATGAGGCCCCAACCCCCAGCACAAAGAATAAGGCCACGCCCGCGGCCAATCCCGGGGTGTAGCCCTCTTGCCCCTGAAAAAGGAAGAAGAGACCGACCGCCACCAGAGCCACAAGCACGACCATACGCTTGCCCTGCTGTCGCAAGTAGGCCAGCGCGCCGTCCCGAATGGCCTGACCAACCTCTTGCATCCGGGGAGTTCCCGGACTCTGTCGCTTAACGCTGCTGTACCAGAATGCCCCCATCAGTACCGAGACAATTCCAGCGACTAGCGCCACTACAACCGTGCTCGTTTCCGTGGACGAAAACTCCGGAAGCTTGATCGCTTCACCCGCATGCGCCGCTCTCGTCAGGGTCGAAAGGCCTAATGCAGCGATTGCAGAGAGCAGCGTTGCTCTCCCGCCCGCTCTGCACGGCCGCGACTCTATTCGGCAGCTATAGCTACTCATCACGCCGCTCCTCCTATGACTTGCCGAAGGTAGCTCTACTG
>JBBRJW010000144.1:0-6617 GCA_038218705.1 Chthonomonadales bacterium
AGTCCCGCCGAGTGCGCTTCGGAAGCGGCCCGGTACCGTGAGCTCTTGGTTGAGTCGGCCGCAGAAGGCGACGACGAACTCATTGAAAAGTTTTTGAGCGGCGAAGAGCTGACGCACGATGAGGTGGTTCGCGGGCTGCACGAGGGGATCGATGCCGGCAAGGTCGTTCCGCTGCTCTGCGGAAGCGCCGCCAAAGACATCGGGATGACCGACCTCCTGGACATTATCGTTCACGAGTTTCCGAATCCGATGGAGATCGACCATATTCACGGCAAGCACCCGCAGACGGGCGTGGATGAGAAGCGACCGGCTGCCGATGATGCGCCACTCGCAGCACTGGTGTTCAAGACGATCGCAGACCCGTTTCTTGGAACGCTGAACTACTTCCGCGTGATGTCGGGTACACTGCGCACCGGCGCCGTCGTTCTAAATGCCACCCGAAACCGGGAAGAGCGCATCGGGCAGCTCTACTTTGCGCGCGGCAAGTACCAGGAAGCGGCCTCCGAGATCCGCGCCGGAGACATCGGCGTGACCGCGAAGCTGGCCGATACGCGTACGAGCGACACGCTCTGCGATCCCGCGAAGCCGATTGTGCTCGACCCGATCGTGATCGGGGATCCGATCTTCGAGCAGGCCATCATTGCCAAGAGCAAGGTGGACGAAGACAAGATGGGCCCCGCCCTGAACCGTGTGGCGGTATCGGACCCGGCGTTCCGGCACCATCGCGATCCTGAGACCGCCCAGACCATTATCGCGGGCTCTGGCGAGACGCACCTCGGTATCGTGGTGGAGCGCCTCCGAAAGTTCGGCGCCAACGTTGAGACTGTCGAGCGCCGAGTGCCATACCGAGAGACGGTCGCATCGAAGGCAGAGGGCAATGGCCGGCACAAGAAGCAGACCGGCGGACGGGGTCAATTCGGAGATTGCTGGATCCGGGTCGAACCCAATCGAGGCGTAGGATTCGAATACGTAGATGCGGTGGTGGGTGGCGCGATCCCGCGCCAGTTCATACCCGCTGTTGAGAAGGGTGTCCGCCAGGCAATGGAGACCGGTATTCAGGCCGGCTATCCCGTGGTCGACATAAAGGTGACCTGCTATGACGGCTCGTATCACGACGTAGATTCGTCGGAAGCGGCCTTCATCATGGCCGGCATCATCGGATTTAACACGGTGGCGGCGAAGGCGAGCCCGGTTCTACTGGAGCCGATACTCACCGCCGATATCTTGATCCCTAAGCAGATGCTGGGAGACGTGATGAGCGATCTCACCGGCAAGCGGGGACGCATCGTCGGAACGGATTCCGCAGGAGCGGGTAAGACCCGCCTTACGGCGACTGTTCCGCAGGCGGAGATGCTTCGCTACGCGATCGACCTTCGGTCGATCACACGCGGCCGAGGCAGCTTCACATCGCAGCCTTCTCACTATGAGGAGGTGCCAGCGCATCTGGCGCAGCAGATCATCGCGAACCACAAGAAGGAGCGCGAGGCGGGAGAGCACTAGACCCGCCACTTTTCTTGATCGGAGCCGCCCGAAGGGGCCGGACCGCAAGTCCGGCCCTCAAGGCGACTCATCATGGAGGTTTTATTGGCAAAGCAAGCATTGATTGAGAAGCAGAGACGCAAACCGAAGTTTGCAGTCCGAGCTTACACGCGCTGCAATATTTGTGGCCGTCCCCGGGGCGTCATCCGCCGCTTCGGCATCTGCCGCATCTGCTTCCGTGAGATGGCTCATAAGGGCCTGATCCCGGGCGTCACCAAATCGAGCTGGTAAGGAAGGAGGCGAACACACATGGCATACACAACTGATCCCGTCGCCGACCTGCTGACTCGCATTCGAAACGCGAACCGGGCCAATCACGACGCGCTGGAGATCTCATCCTCGAAACTCAAGGTTGAGATCTGCAAGATCCTTCTACGCGAAGGATTCATCAAAGGTTTCGAGGTGGTAAAGCTTACCCCTCAGGACAAGATCAAGATCGGCCTGAAGTATGGCTCGAAGCGAGAGCGGGTTATCACCCAGCTCAAGCGCATCAGCAAGCCGGGCCTCAGGAAGTACTGCGGCAAGGAAGAGGTTCCGCGAGTTCTTCGCGGCCTGGGAATCGCCATTCTCTCCACGTCGCATGGCCTCATGACCGACCGGGAGGCTCGCAAGCAGGGCGTCGGCGGTGAGATACTTTGCTACGTCTGGTAAGAAGCCGGAATAGAGGGAACCATGTCACGAATTGGTAAGCGACCGATTCCGGTTCCGGCAGGCGTGTCAATCACTCCCGCCGAAGACGGAACGGTAACCGTAAAGGGCCCCAAGGGCTCGCTGGTCCGCAGGTTCAACCCGCAGATCACCTTCAAGCAGGACGGCGACACGCTCCATGTGGAGCGGCCATCCGAGAGCAAGGAGCACCGCTCCCTGCACGGCCTCACTCGCACCCTGATGGCCAATATGGTCGAGGGTGTGACTGCCGGCTACACCCGGCAGCTTGAAGTTCAGGGCGTCGGCTTCCGCGCAGCGGTGGTTGGGCAGACTCTGCAGCTCAATGTGGGTTTCTCGCACTCCATCGAGGTGATGCCCCGCGAAGGAATCGCCTTCGCGGTCGCTAACGACCCGGTGTCGCGTAACCCCGTGATCACCATCACGGGCATCGACAAGGAGCGCGTCGGTCAGACAGCAGCCGAGATCCGCAAGCTCAAGAAGCCGGAGCCTTACAAGGGCAAGGGCATTCGGTACAAGGGCGAAGCCGTGCGGCGCAAGCAGGGCAAATCCGGCGGTAAGGGCGGCAAGGGCAAGAAGTAGTCCTTCTCTTGCGCCGGGCCGGCGGGCTACTGGCCCGCCGGCCCGGCGGCACGCCTGCTGAGTGTGGTATAATCTACTCTTGCGTGCGCCCGAATTGCGGGCGCATGGCAAAAAGTGCGTTGGGTCGGCAATCCAACGCGAGAGGACTCAACAAGAATGGCACTTGCAGACAAAGAGCTACTTCGAAAGAAGCGGCATAAGCGCGTACGCGGCAAGGTCGAGGGATCCGCAGAGCGACCCCGCCTTAACGTGTCGCGCAGCCTCCAGCATATCTACGCGCAGCTCATTGACGACGCTACCGGGCGAACGCTGTGTACTGCTTCTACGGTCGATAAATCTCTGCGCGAGGCCCTCAAGAGCGGCGGAAATATCGAAGCGGCCAAAGCGGTTGGCAAGCTGATCGCCGAGCGCGGCCAGGCGGCCGGAATTACCGCGGTCGTATTCGATCGCGGCGGCTACATGTATCATGGTCGCGTTCAGGCTCTTGCCGACAGCGCGCGCGAAGGCGGACTAAAGTTTTAAGGCGAGCGTTCGGGCGTGCGGTGAAAGCACCGACGGCCGAAGCGCTTCCCTAAGGAGCAAGCATTGGCGAAAATCAATCCGGATACGCTCGACCTCGAAGAGCGCGTCGTCAAGACCAATAAGTGCCAGAAGACCACCAAGGGTGGGCGCACCATGAGTTGGAGCGCGCTCGTAATCGTTGGTGACCGAAACGGCCATGTGGGCGCTGGCCTGGGCAAAGCGCGCGCAATCCCCGATGCCATCCGCAAAGGCGTCGAGGCGGCCAAGAAGAACATTATCGAAGTGCCAATTATTGGCGGAACACTTCCGCACGAGACCCTTGTCAGCTCCGGCGCAGCCGAAGTAATGCTGAAGCCGGCCTCGGCCGGTACCGGAATCGTTGCGGGAAGCAGCATGCGTCCCATCCTCGAGCTCGCGGGCGTGCACGACGTGCTGGGCAAGTCGCTCGGCTCCTCCAATGCCGTCAACATCGCCTGGGCAACCATGGAAGCCCTCCGGAAGATGAAGCGCGTCGAGGAAGTGGCGCGTCTGCGCTCAACTACCGTGGATGCCCTGCTTCCCTGGATGAAATACGTAGAGGAGACTACCTTCCATGGCTAAGGTCCTAATAACCCTGCGCAAGAGCCCGATCGGCTATGAGCAGTCGCAGCGCGACACCGTACGCTCGCTTGGCCTTAAGAAGATGCAGCAGACAGTGGAGCATACGGATTGCCCGGTACTTCGCGGCATGATCCAGAAGGTCCGCCATCTGGTGGCAGTAACCGAAACCGAATAGTCTCAGCCTCTCCGCCCGAAACTGGTGGGTGGAGACAGGCGCTTTCCGAGTTCGCGGCCCGCAGTGGCTCGCGGGCGTAATAGGAGCCTCGCCTCGATGACGAACGTACCACACGGCATTCATAACATCCAGCCCGCAGAGGGCTCGACCCACCGACGCAAACGCGTCGGGCGCGGTATCGGCTCCGGGCATGGTAAGACCTCCACGCGCGGCCATAACGGTAACAAAGCGCGCGGCCAGGTCAACCCCAACTTTGAGGGCGGCCAGACCCCGCTCCATCGGCGACTTCCTCAGGTTCGCGGCTTCAAGCCTATCAATAAGAAGTTCTACGCCCTGGTAAATGTGCACGTACTGGAGACCTACTTTGAGGCCGGCTCGGACATTACGCCCGACTTGCTGGTTGAAGTCGGCCTGCTGCGCGACATTCACGACGGGCTCAAGATCCTCGGCACCGGCGACGTCACCAAGAGCTTCCACGTCCACGTCCACAAGATCAGCAAGAGCGCCCAGCAGAAGCTTGAGGCAGTCGGCGGTACTGTCACCATCATTCCGGGCCGCAGCGCCGTGCGCGAGACCGCCGTGGCGGAGAGGCAGTAAGCCATGATCGAGGCGATGCAGAAAGCCTGGGAAGTTCCCGAGCTCCGCAAGCGCATCTCATTCGTGCTCATGATGCTCCTTATCTATGCGGTAGGAGCGCATGTTCCCGTACCCTTTGTGGACCACCACCTGATTGAGAACTATCTCAAGGGCAAGGCAGGCGGGGGCATGCTGGGACTGATCGATGTGTTTGGCGGCGGCGCGCTGCGCCGAATGTCGATCTTCGCAATGGGCATCGGTCCCTACATCAATGCATCGATCATCATGCAGCTCATGACGGTGGCCGTGCCGCAGCTCGACGCGCTCTCCAAAGAGGGCGAGAGCGGCCGCAAGGCGATCGCGCGCATCACGCGCCGCCTCACCGTCGCCTTGGCGCTGGTGCAGTCGGTGGGCATGACGCTCATCTTCAAGCAGAATGGCGCACAGTTCGGCGTCTTCCAGATCGTCTCGGTCTGGGTGAGCCTTACGGCTGGCTCCTCCTTCCTGCTATGGCTTGGCGAGCAGGTCACTCAGAACGGTGTCGGAAACGGCATTTCGCTCATCATCTTCGCTGGCATTCTGCTCAGCCTACCGGCTCAGGGCAGCCTGATCATGCAGCAGCTGCAGGCTGGAACTCCGTGGTTCAACCTGGTGCTCCTGATTGTCGCGTTCATCGCAACGGTCTGGTTCATCGTAATGATCACTCAGGGAACCCGCCGCATTCCTATCCAGCATACCAAGCGGGTGATCGGCATGCGGCAGACCCAGGCGGGCGCTACTTTCCTGCCGATCAAGGTGAACTCCGGCGGTGTTATCCCGATCATCTTCGCGATTTCGCTTATGCTCTTTCCAGCGACGATCGTGAACGCAATCCCATCGCAGGCGCCCGCATTCCTGACATTCAAGGAGTTCGTTGGGAAGCTCGTGCCGGGGCAGAACGTCGGTTCCACACTCGCCTATGCCGGTCTCGTCATCGTCTTCAACTACTTCTACACCGCGATGGTAATGAACGTGGAAGAGATGGCGGATAACCTGAGGAAATACGGCAATTACGTCCCGGGCATTCGGCCGGGCAAGCCCACCTACGACTACCTGGAGCGCGTCATCTCTCGCATTACGCTGGCCGGTGCGCTCTTCCTGGCGATCATCGCCGTTACGCAGTATGTTATCCCGACGCTGACGCACTTTACGAGCTTCACCCTGATCGGTGGTACCTCGCTGCTGATCATCGTAGGGGTTGCTATCGAGACGATGCAGGCCATCGAAGCCCAGCTGCTCATGCGAAACTACGAAGGCTTCATCAAGTAAGAAGCGGACCATACCGGCAGGCAGGGAATGGCACTCTGCCTGCCGATTGGGCCTGCAGCGGATAATGGCGGTGCCAAAGAGAGGCAATCTAAACCTGGTGCTTCTCGGCCCGCCGGGGGTTGGGAAGGGGACGCAGGGCGCGCGTATTGCGCTCCACTACCAGATCCCAACGGTGTCGACCGGTGCAATGTTTCGCGATGCGGTCGCGCGCGAAACGCCGCTCGGAAAGGCGATCAAGCACTACCGGATCGACCGGGGCGAATATGTGCCGGATGACATGGTTGTAGCGGCCGTCCGCGCCCGTATCTCCGAGGCAGACTGCAGTCGTGGGGTGCTGCTGGATGGGTTTCCGCGTACGACGCCTCAGGCAGACTCACTTACGGCGATGCTTGCGGAGCTTCAGCGAAACCTGACCGGCGCACTGAACTTTCGGGCTCCGCTTGAGGAGATTGTGCAGCGCTTCGCAGGGCGGCGTGTCTGCCCGGTGGATGGCTCAACGTACCACGAGGAGACGAACCCGCCGCTCCACCCGGGACACTGCGACCTCTGCTCCGCACGGCTGGTGCGGAGAGAAGACGATGCGCCGGACGTGGTGCAGCGCCGAATGGAAAACTATAACGAGAAGACCGCGCCGCTGCTCGCTTACTAT
>JBBRJW010000145.1:0-6613 GCA_038218705.1 Chthonomonadales bacterium
ATGCTCCCGGACGGGTCCTTCGGGTCCGCGAAGGGCGCGGGGACTGGTTTGATATCGCCCTTGCTAAAAAGGATGCGGAGGACTGGAGCGTCGTCCGTCCGCTTCACAATCAGTTTCGGCACCACGGCGTCGAACGGAAGCAGAATGGCCGACTGAAAGACAACCTTCTGTCCAGGCTTCAGGGAAGCATCGAAGAGTTCGTGCAGGCCCTCCCGTACAAAGTAGAGCGACCCGTTGCCGGTAAATTCATGGTTCTCATCTTTTGAATCGACGGCCGTGAACTTCAGCGCGGACCAGTTCACATTACTCTCAGTGTGGTTGGGGTTCTGCAGCGTGAAGCGAAGCATCAAGTACTTCTCGTCCTTGCGCGGCATATAGGCATCGGTTGGCTGCACAATATGGTACGGCGAGTACTCAGCGCCGATCAGCGTGAAGTTGATGGCGGAGTTGCCTCTTCCGAGCGTGTAGGTCTCGCCGATCCTGGCGTTATCGCCCGCCATCTGTGCCGTCCCCTTCACAGCGTGCGAGGGAATCGTCTTGGAGGGTTTCTTCTTAGGTTTCGGGGCAGAGGCGAACGCGGCGCAGGTGAAAATGGACAGCATAGACACAAAGGCAAGAAGTCTAATGGGTCTGCGCATCGGGTTCTCCCTGACGAAACAAAAGTTGAAAAAGACGGAGTGATAGTCACATTATATGAAGTTGTTCTCGAGGTTACATCCCCCATTTAGCCGATTTTGTGACCGCCCGCTCGGCAATCGTGCCAATTGCCTGACTGGACCATTGGACATGCTCGTGGGGTCGGCGTGGAGGTTGGACCGGAACGATTCCCCGCCTGGCGGCAGGAGGTCCACAAGTGCACGACGAGCGCGAGCGGATATCAACAGTTACGGCGAGAGGTCACCCGGCCCATACTCATTGGAAACTCCAAAGTGAAGGCCGACTCTGTCGCATGGGTGCTGGGCCACCCGGCGGCAGAGTCGGCCAGTTCGCTATAGCGTGAACTTAACGGTCACGATTTCGAAGGGCTTTACCGCCAGGATAACCTCACCGCCCGATACCGGGATCTCCTCCAGCTCCTTCTCAAGGAGCGAGCATAGCCATGCTTGCTTTACGGGAAGTGTTGTCGTAAGCGTAACCTGCCCCCGGGAGTTATGCCCCTCGTAGACGCGCACGATGATGGCCTCTTCGCGCTCGGCCTTCTTGATCGCCTCGATGTAGACTGCGGCGTTGTCCACGCTGAAGTACGACTGCTCCAGCGGAAGAGGGCCCGGCCGATTGCCGACCAGCGCACGCGCCCTCGGCGGACTATTGAGCGCGGCCGCCTGCTCGATCACCTCCCCATCTCGGAAGTCCTCCGCGTGCGGAAGGAGCGAGTAGGTGAACTCCTGGCGGCCCCGGTCCGCCTCGGGGTCGGGCGCGCAGGGCGAGCGCAGCAGCGTCAGCCGCATCACATTGTCCCGGGTATCGTGCCCATATTTGCAGTCGTTCAGGAGAGCCACACCGTAGTCACCCTCGCTTAGATCGGCCCACCGCTGGGCGCAGACCTCGAACCTCGCCGTGTCCCACGAGGTGTTATGGTGGGTCGGTCGCTCTACACTCCCATACTGAATCTCGTAGGTTGCTCGAGGCGCATTGATGGCGACCGGAAATCCGACCTTCAGCATCCTATCGGTCTCATGCCAGTCGACCTCCGTTATGAAGTCGATGCGCGGGCTATATGCAGTCAGTTGGATCGTCTGCGTGATAGTCGAACTCCCGAACCGCCGAACCAGCCGGATAGCGCCGCGCACCGGACCCTCTTCTATAACCGTAAGCGAGTCGAGCTCCGTGACAACGCGCCCGGTCTCGTACGCGAAGATATCAACGTCCCAGGCATCCCAGAAGAGCGGACGATCCTCAAATAGCTGGAACTGGTTGGCGCAGGCATCCACCAGCAGCCCCTCCGGGCCCCGAGTCTTCCCGAGGACCTCTCGCTCACTTAGCTTGTCGTACACCCGCGTAATCAGTCCGGTCATAAGGTCGAGCTCAACTCGTAGCAGCTCGTTCTCCAGATGGGTCAGCGAGACGCTAACAGCATCGTCGACTTCCACCGGAACAGTGGTCGCTGCGAGATCCCACACCGCATATCCGTGCAGGGGCGAGTTCTTCGCCAGGAAGCAGGCCCTGTCGCCCTCCAGTATTTGCACCGGCACTATGTCGCCATCCGGCCCGACCGCTGCAACCGGCCGCTCGCCGCTTCTCAGCCCAACCTCAACTACTTCATTTGCAAAGTGGCTGAGGTTGCTCCAAACGAGCACGGGGCGCTTCAATCCCCGGGTGTTCACGGCGTCACCAATCTCCGCCGCCGCCGATTCGATCGCCGATTCAGCTGTCTCGGCTATCGCCGCATAGTCGATTGCGCTGTCCCGGTAGACCTCCTGGATACTCGAGCCGGGAATGATGTCATGGAACTGATTAAGAAGCGTCGATTTCCAGGCCCGGTCGAGGGCCTCGCTCGGATATCCGCCGAGCCCGGCCGGAGCCGCCACGTTGAGGAACTCCGCATCTCGAAGCGCCAGCTCGCTCTTCCGATTGGCCCGCTTGTTGCGAGCCTGAGTGGTGTAGGTGCCCCGATGCAGCTCCAGATAGAGCTCGCCGACCCAGATGGGCAGATCTCGAGCCTCGGCCTCCGCCTTCTGGAAGAAGTCGAGCGCCTTCTCTATCTCGACCCGGGGCATGCCCTCGACGTCTGCCAACCGGCGCGCGCTCTCCAGCATCTCCACCGTAGGCCCGCCCCCGCCATCGCCATAGCCGAATGCGTAGAGTGAGCGGGAAGCACGATCGTTCTCCCGGAAATTCCGGACACTGTAACTGAGTTCCGCCGGGCTCAAGTTGCCTACATAGGTATCTGCAGGTGGGAAGTGCGAGAAGATCTCGGTGCCGTCTACCCCGCGCCAGAGGAACGTATGATGCGGGAATTTATTGATCTGATTCCAGCTGATCTTCTGGGTGAGGAAGTAGTCGATGCCCGCACGCTTGAGAATCTGCGGCAGCGCCGCCGAGTAGCCGAACACGTCGGGCAGCCAGAGGTCTCTTGTCTCGATGCCGAACTCGTCTTGAAAGAAGTTCTTGCCATGAAGGATATGCCGAATCAAGCTCTCGCCGCTGATCACGTTACAGTCGGCCTCCACCCACATAGAGCCGGTCACCTCCCACTGCCCTGCCTTCACCTTCTCCTTGATTCGCGCATAGAGGGCGGGGCAGGTGTGCTTGACCCATTCGTACTGCGCGGCCTGTGAGCAGATGAACTTGTACTCCGGGTAGAGATCCATGTATCGCAGCGCGGTCGCGAAGGTGTGGATGCACTTGTATTGCGTCCGCTCGAGCGGCCAGAGCCAGGCGGTATCGATGTGCGAATGGCCTATCGCGCTGATCCGATGGGCGGAGGCGTCTGCCGGCTTCTGGTAGACCGCAGCCAGCAGCACGCGGCACTCCGCTATCCCCTCCGGGCTGCCGTCGAAACGGTTCACCACCTCGTTCAGCGCATAGAGGAGCTGCCCGGCGCGCGGTGTAGCGGGCGGTGGGCCATACATTCCGCCAAACACGTTGTCGGAAGGCCTTGGCCCGCCACACTCCAGCATTACTCCGTAGGCCGCGACCATATCGAAGTAGAGTCCGAATAGCTCGGGGTCGTACACCGCGAGCGAGCTGCCTCCATACGTGAAGGGCCTCTCGCGAGGAGCCTGGGGTGCGCCGGAGATACTGACGTGTGGGTGCATCCCGGTTGCCTGAACCGAGAGATCAACCGCCTCGCCTCCCTCGGCTTTGGAGAAGAGCAGGATCTCGCGATGGTTGCAATCGATGCCCTGGAGGGGATTGTCACCATCCCACACAATGGCTTCGGCGCCACAGTCTATCTGGGCCACCACAGCGCGGCCGGCCCAATGGTGTGGCACAACGCCGGAGAACCGGAACCATGCGTCCGACCATACCGGCCCCCACTGGTGGCCAGCCGCAACTTCATCGTAAGCTGCTTCCGCGCCCGGCGCGGGCGAAATCGCCATTGCCCGATAATCTCGCGGAGCGCCCTGTGGCCGGCAAATTCGAGCGTCCATCGGAACGCGTTCTACCCAGAGGCTCGAACGCAGAGTGCCCTCTATGAACCGCTCTATCCGACGCCGTGTAATCTCTGGATGCTTCTCCATATCGACCAGACACCTTCCTGTGGCCTATTAGGGGCTCTCATATCTATATCCGCCACTATTTCCGCACCTTTTGACCGGGTTCCTTCGTTCGCGTATCCAGGCGAGGTATACTCGATTCAAGCGCCATGAAATCTGCACAGGCCTTAGTACTACCGCTTATTCTGACACTTCTGCGGATTCCCTCCAACGCCTTCGCAGCGGGCCGCGCCGTCACATCCTTCTCCTCGCGCATTCTTGCTCAGCCGTGCCGTCTCACCGACAGGGCCGCTCCGTCAATCGACGGCGACCTGGGGGACCCCGCATGGGCCCGCGCTGCCCGAGCCGCGACCTTCCTCGACACGGTAACGGGCACTCCCACTCACGACCAGACTGAAGCTCTCCTTACCTACGATGACCAGTGCCTCTACATTGGCTTCAAGTGCCATGAGAGCGATCCCTCCGCCATCGTCGCGCGCGAGACAATCCGAAACGCAGACATGAGCGGCGACGATACCATCTGCCTTCGACTCGACACCTTTCGAACCTGCAAGGGCGATGACCAGGCAACGTTCACCGTAAACCCTGCCGGCACGCGCGCTGCCCACTTCGCGGGCGGCCGCGCGGGGAAGCTTGAGTGGCAGGGCGATTGGCAGGCGGCCACCCGGCGAACGAGTGACGGCTGGTCGGCCGAGCTGTGCATTCCCTGGGCTGTGCTCAGCTACCCCAACAGCGCCAGGCCCATCACTATCGGTATCAACTTCGCGCGCTACCAGCAGCACACTCGCACTCACTCACTCTGGAGCGACTTGGGCCCGCAGGGGTTCCAGGACCGCGAAGGAATCTGGCCAGATGTACGCCCGCCTGCGCAAGCCTGGAAACCGCGCTTCTCTCTGCTCCCCTACCTGGAGCCAACCGGCAGCTTCGACTCCCGCAGCGCGCTGCACGCTGGCCTCGACGCCCGCTACCAGCCGACCCCACAGATGACCGCCGTCGGCACGCTCGCCCCCGACTTCACGAGCGTGGAGGGCGCCGTGGAGGGCATTGGCTTCACGCGCACGGAACGCCTCGCCCCGGACCGGCGGCCATTCTTTCTGGAGGGAGGGGACTGCTTTGCAGCCGGGGACTCCGGCGCGATTGGCAATTTCTTCAATTCGTCGCGTGTACGGGCTTTCGATACAGGCGCGAAGCTCTATGGAAAAGTGTCGCCCACCACCACCATTGGCCTCCTGGATGCCGTCGCGATTGGCAATCGGGCCGACCACGTGCTGCTGCTCCGCCACGAGATCAGCCCGCAGAGCAACGGTAAGCTGTTTCTGGCGCAGCACCTTGAGCCCGGACTAGATAACACTGTTATGGGCCTGACCCAGAATCTGCGCTGGGGCAAGTGGCAGCTCAACGGCCAGGAGGGACGAACTTTCGGTCCGGATGCCAACGGATTCGCCTGGACCAGCGCCGTCACGCTGAACGATAAGAACTTCTATTCGTCGCTGCGCTACCGGTGGGTCGACCCGAACTACCGCGACCGGCTGGGCTACATCGACTTTCGCGACGTTCAGGGATGGTCCCTCTACAATAGCTGGTCCGCCAGCTGGAAGAAGCACAAATTGCGGAGCTTCTTCGCAGACTCGGGGGTCACCTGGGACTGGCACACGAATGGTCAGCCGTTCCGGCGGCGGGCCAGCGCAAGCCTCGGATTCGAAACCAGCGGAGACTACAGTTTTGGCGTCTGGACGGAGGGAGGCGCGTTCGAGGGCGATCGCGATTGGACCTACGGCGCGAGCGTCGGCGGCGCAGTAAGCAACCGTCTGCGCCGGTGGAGCGTAGACCTTACCAGCGGCTATCAGGCCGAAAAGCCCTTCTTCTCACTTGGGCCAAGTATCAATGTGCGGTTATTGAAGAAGCTAGACGTCTCGTTGGGCTCGTACATCGAGCGATACCAGGGAACCAACCAGCAGCACATCCTGACGTTCAACTATCAGATGAGCCCTTACCGCGCATGGGGCGGCCGGGCAGTTCTCGCAAACGGCGCGGCGAACGGCTATCTCTCCTACCACAACTCGGGCCGCGCGGGCCTCGATACCTATTTCATAATCGGCGACCCGAATGCACGCACCTTCACGAAGCGTCTGCTCATCAAATGGGTCTTCGCGATCTAGCCATACAGTAGCGCACCGCAGTGGCCGCTCGCTCAGTCGCCCATTTCGGGATATTTCCGGACGAGCTTTGGGTAGCGGCGCGCCATCTCGTCCGGGTCGTCGAAATCGAATGACTCACCTGCCGGCTCGTCTGAGCGGACCGGGCCGATAGACAACTCCGGTATGTCCGTCCCGGTTAGCTCAAGATATACCTTGCTGGCAACGTACTGGAATCCCTCGGCCTGCATCGTTGGGGTGTCCGGTGCGTCGGAGATGTCAGCAATGGAGTCTGGATCGGCCAGGATACCGGCGTAG
>JBBRJW010000146.1:0-6604 GCA_038218705.1 Chthonomonadales bacterium
AGGGGCCGAAAGCCCTGCGACGAGCGTCTCGCCCTGCTGCGACGCGAGCTGCAGCACGGTCCCGGAGATCGGGGTTTTGATCACCGTTTTTGCGAGCTGGGCCTGATTGTAGGCCACCTGCGCCTGCGCCTGCGCCACGGCATCCTGCGCGGCGCGGATATCCTGCTGTTTGAGCACGTTCTGCGAAGTGTTACCCAGTGCGGTGCGGAGCGCCGCCTGCGCCTGCGCCACCTGGGCGCGCGCGTTGTCGACGTCGGCTAAGCGCGCCGTATCCTGGTAGTGCGATGCCTGTGCGGTGGCGAGCGCCGCCTGAGCCGATTGCACGCCCTGCTCGGCAGATACGACGGTATCCTGGGCTGACTGCTGATCCGCCGCGATCTTCGCCTGAACGAGGGCGATGTTCTGCTGGGCGGACTGCACCTGCGATTGATACACAGCATCCTGAGCCTGCGCGGAATCGACCACGCTCGCCGCAACAAATCCCTTGCTCAGGAGCTGCTGCTGGCGGCGGAGATTGCTCGCGGAGTTCGCCGCGTTGGCCTGCGCCTGCTTCAGCGATTCACCGGCCGTTGAGACCTGCAGGTTAGCAGAGGCTTTCACTTGCGCGAGTGAGGATTTGGCCGTGGAGAGCGCGGCTTTGGCCGAAGAGAGAGCATTCTGAGCCCGACGGATGTCGTTCGGCGTCTGGGCCTGTTGCAGACTTGAAGCGGCCTGGGCAGACTGGAGCTTCGCCTGCGCGCTTCGGAGGTTCGCCTGCGCCTGGCTCACGTCGCTCGCCGTCTGCGTCTGCTGCATTCCCACGCCAGAGCGCTGCTGCGCGAGCCGAGTCTGGGCGGCAGCCAGGTTCGCTCTGGCCTGGTCGAGTTGCGCGCGGATGTCAGGGAGATCCAGCTCGGCAATCGTATCGCCGGCATGCACGAAGCTGCCTACGTCCGCATGGAGTCGGCGTATCGTGCCAGTAATCTGTGATCCGATCTTCACCATCGCGCCCGTCTGAGCCGTGATGCTTCCGGTTGGTGAGACCGATTCGACCAGGTCGCCACGAGTTACCTTCGCGGTGATAAGCTTCGCCATCGGATCTTCCGGCGGGTGCGTCTTGGCCCAGCCCCACCAGCCGAGCAGGCCGATGGCGGCGACGGTAACAACGGTGGGAAGGACACGGCTCTTGCGACGAATACGCCGTCGCGCAGGAAGTGCGGGGGGATCAGCGGTTGTCATAAACGATCAGGCTCCCAACGACATGGAGTGGATTCATAAGCGGCGCGTATGGGCCGAGACACGATCCACGCCAACGGTTATTCTACCTTACGACTCGGTCCCGAGGATAATTCATGTATATGAAGTATATGGGCACCATTCATCCCAGGAACCGAGCCGAGGTCCTGATGCTATAGACGCCCGGGAGCGTCCCTGGCAACGGGCGGGTATAGTAAACGGAACAACGATTCGCGCGAGGAGGAGCCACTATTGGACTTCGCAACCCGGGCCATTCATGCAGGTCAGGAACAGGATCCGTCTACAGCCGCCGTCACGCCGGCCATCCATCTTTCGTCAGTCTTCGGGTTTGATGGCGAGGGGAAACCACGGTCAGAGTACGACTATATCCGGTACGGAAACCCCACGCGTGGCGCGCTGGAGAAGTGTCTGGCATCCCTGGAGGGCGCACCGGAAGAGTGCCCGGCGCTCTGCTATAGCTCAGGCGTGGCCGCGATCGACGGTGTGGGGCGGATGCTCCGGCCCGGGGAGCGCGTGCTCATTGCGCAGGATGTATACGGCGGCACCGTTAAGCTCGCCGAGTCGATCTGGAAACCCGCCGGTATCGAGACTGCCTACGCCGACGCGGTCGATGCCGACGCGTTCGTGGCAGCGATCACCCCGAACACGCGTCTTGTCTGGCTTGAGAGCCCCTCTAATCCCCTGCTTCGAATTACAGATATCGCAACGCTATCCTCTGAAGCCCACCGTGCTGGAGCGCTGGTGGCGATTGACAGCACCTTCGCGACCCCCGCACTCCAATCGCCCCTCGCGCTCGGCGTCGATATCGTGATGCACTCTTCGACGAAATACCTCGGCGGCCATTCGGATCTGCTCGGCGGCGCGCTTATCGTTCGAGACCCTGAGCTTCGGGCCAGGCTCTATGAGATCCAGAAGGCCACGGGCGCAGTGGCATCTCCCTTCGACTCCTGGCTCACCCTCCGTGGGATCCGCACACTCGCTCCTCGCATGCGCGTCCACTCGGAGAACGCGCAGGCCATTGCGGAGTGGCTCGAGCACCACCCGCGCGTGCGTGCTGTCCACTATCCGGGCCTCGCCAACCACCCGCAGCACGCGCTGGCGACGCGCCAGATGTCCGGGTTCGGGGGCATCGTCTCATTCGAGCTGGATGGCGACAGGGATGCCGTGTTGGAAGTAGCTCGCCGCGTAAAGACCTTCACGTTCACGGGCAGTCTGGGTGGCGTCGAGTCGATCCTCTCTTACCCTGCGCTGATGTCGCATGTCGCCCTCAGCCAGAAGCAGCGGCACGCTCTCGGCATTGCGGATGGTCTGATTCGCCTCTCCGTTGGCATCGAGAGTGCAGACGACCTGATTGCCGATATCGGTCATGCGCTCGAGGCCTAACGCTCAAGGTCGAACTCGCGGCGAAATGCTGCGATCACGGGGTCCAGAGTCGCCTCGACCGAAACAGGCCGCCCGAGTACGCGCGCCAGCGAAGTAACACCGTACTCCTGGATGCCGCACGGCACGATGAGATCGAAGTGGCGCATCTCCGGGTCGACATTGAGGGCGAAGCCGTGCTGGGTGATCCACCGGCTCGCCCTCACGCCAATGGCCGCGATCTTCTCGGGCTCGGGGCCGTCCAGCCCGACCCAGACGCCGGTGTGCGGGGGAAACCGGCCGGCTGCCACCCCGGACGAGGCCAGCGCGTCGATCAGGGCGGCCTCGATGCGGCGCAGGTACGCATGCAGATCCGGGGTATGTGGGGGATCCTGAAGATTGAGAATGGGATAGCCGACAAGCTGGCCCGGGCCGTGGTAGGTGATGTCGCCGCCCCGGTCGCTTTCTACTACCTGCACGCCCTCGTCTGCAAGCTGCTGCGACGTCGCCAGCAGGTTCGCCCGGCCCGCGCTACGGCCAAGCGTGAGGGTAGGGGGATGCGTCAGCAGCAGGAGCGTGTCCTCGATGTCGCCCGCGAGCCGCCGGGCCGCCAGCTCCCGCTGAAGCTCCCACGCGGCCCGATACTCCTGCTCGCCCAGCCATCGCACTTCCACGCTCCGCCCCCTCGTTCGCGCCCCTCAAGTCGTCACGGCACAACAGGATCGGCGGGCTTCGGCGCAGTCGATTTCAGCGCCGGCTTCAGCAGCTTGATGTAGATGTTCTTGAAGGAGCCGACCGTATTGGCCCCGTGGCAGAGCTGAAAGCCCACCGGGCCCGATTCGAATCCGCCCGGGTCCGCTCCGCTCGCCACGTCGTCCACATCACCGGTCTTCACACCGTTCAGGAAGATAGTAATGTGGTGTCCTACACATCGGAAGTAGTAGTGATTCCAGTCGTCCGGGTGGAGGATCTGGTCGGCGCTCGCCTTCGGGTAGTCAATGATCTTCTTCTGACGATGGTGCTCGTCCCACAGACATCCCCAGTACCCATCGCCCATGTCCACCTGGTAACCCGGAACATCGTCGAAGGTGACGGGGTGAATCCGTGCGCACACTCCACTGTTGTACCCGGACATCTTCGCATCGATGTGCATCTCGAAATCGCTGTAATCGCGGTCCGAGAACATGTAGTGGTGGTGCGGCGTCGAGCCCTTCTTATCGCCCACGATCGCTCCGTCCTTTACCTGCCAGTAGCCCTTCTCGTAGAGCCAGCCCCGGAGGGTACGTCCATCGAAGAGGCTGGTCCACCCTTTCGCGGTCGGTTTGCCATCCCGTATCATCCCGTCCATGGTGTCGCCGGCCTGAACGGTGCCGGCCGGGAGTGGGGGCAGGGGCTTTGGGTCGGACTGCGCGACGGCTGTGAGCGGCGCGAGCGCCAGCAGGGCAATTGCAAGAGATGGCAGCAGTGTCGATCGGGTCATAGAATCTCCTGGTCCAAAAGGTAGGGGTAATACGCGCTATAAGAGCGCTTGCGCTTGGATTTGTTTCAACACAGTAGCGATTTGCCCGTCAGCTCATGTCTATCACGCCAGAGCATATTAGCGGAACATCCGGCGAGCATATAGCAGTCAACAGAATAGCCGCGCGTTTTCGCGCATGTCTCAGTTGGAAGGAGCCCCATGATCACTGCCCGCAGCGCCAGGAAACCCGCCGGTCGGCGCGGCCTCACCACCACTTCGGTCTTATTGAGTTGTGCGGTAGGAGTGCTGCTGGTTCTTGTCGGCGCTCTCAGTGTGGCGCTCCTCATGAGAAGAGGGGGAGCGACCGAGACCTACGGCCCGGACACCGGCCCGGTAGTACTTCAGATTCAGAAGCTGGGCGACCTCCACACCGCTTCCTTTACAATGTCGGATGTGCTGCACGAAGAGACAGCCCAGGAGCCGGGTCCCTGGGCCGCGGCAGTCCCGGGTGTAAGCGAGATCTACGGATGGACAACGCGTAACCGGGCGGTCGTAGTGGCGCAGGGAACGGTTGAGGCGGGCATCGATCTCGCACGACTATCGGCGTCCGACGTGCGGCCGGTCACCACTCCAAGCGGCGCGCACTTGCTTCAGATTCGCCTTCCTCCCGTGGTGCTCTATCCGCCTACGGTTAAATGCAAGGTGGAGGACAGTCGGACAGGTGTTCTCTGGCGAGACGAGAACATCATACCGAAGGCTCAGGCTCACGCCGGCAAGCTATTTACCGAATCGGCCGAGCGCTCAGGAATTCGAGAGCGGGCGCGGGTGAACGCGGAAGAAGCCCTCCGGAAGCTCCTCGCCAGCATGGGATGCCCCGACGTTCAATACATCCCATAGTGCATGCGTCTGGCCGAACCGACCGGTCTAACCCGGTTTTCGGCCTCGATCAAACTCCCTATAGCCCGAGACCGGCCTGCCTATCAGGCCGGCTGACTCCCGTCGCGGCGTATATGGCCTCAGGCGGGAAGAATGCCGAAGTCGCAGTCATTTGCTTGCACTCGAAACGGAGAGAACAATTCCCGCTTTCTGCCGTCCTCCCGTTACAATTCCGGGCCTTACAGCCGATAATCCCACCGAGCCGCACTATATTGTGCAGGCCGCCTGCAGTATCGAGGCGACCGCGAACGGAGAATGCAAATGCGTATCGCGAAAGAGACCTGGCTAATCTGTTTTCTCGGCATCGCCGATCTGATAACTACTATACTGTTCATCCGACAAAATGGCGGGCAGGAGGCAAATCCGCTTTTCCGACAGTACTGGGAGATGGGCACGTGCGCGTTCGTGGCCGCAAAGCTAGTGATGCTCGCTGGCCCACTCTGCATCCTGGAATGGGCTCGACGCCGCAATCCGCAGTTCGTGAGCTGGGCGCTCCGCGGCGTGATCGTGGGCTACCTCACCATGTATGGCATCGGCTATTGTCGGCTCAATGGACCAAGTGCCTATGCAGATGAGCTCAAGAGAGTAAGTGTTACCCCAACCCCGCTTCTGTCTCACTACCGTGAGGTCCTTACGTATCAGCGGCACAGGTGGATAATGAGCCGTCGGCAGTACTGCTCGACGCATCCGGGCGCCGCACCGATCTCCGTCCGCCAGCTGGAGCTGATGCGCGAGCACATCGACCACTAAGGGGATTCTCCTGAAGAATGGCTGCCTGCCGGCGCGGACCCTTCGGCCCGCGTCGGCGCCATTTCTGGCCTCCACTCATAGACGGTGAGGCGGGAAGGGCCGGAGCCCTTTTCGTCGCTGCGCCATACCACCGACCACCGAGCCAGCTCGCTCGCAATCACCGCGTTGATGGAGGGAGAGTCCATAAACGTTGAGCTCACGACAATGTACCGGATATAGCCGCGCCGCATCTTGGCCAGAAACGCCGGGGAAGCACCGCCTGGCAGCTCCCCGATGTCACCCTCCCTGGCCGGCGCGCCCGCGCCATGAATCAGGTACCACTGGCCTACCGTCAGCCACTGCGGGCCCATTACCAATCGGGAGCGCGGCTGCCACGTTCGGGCCAGTACTGCTGCTGCCTCCGGCCATCGTGGCTGCTGGGATCGTGCATCCATGCCCGGCAGCTCACTTGCGGCATGCCACCGTATGAACAGAAGCGCCGCTCCCAGAAGCGCAGCGAGCCCGGCTCCGCGAGAGCGTCGGCTCACCATGTAGAACGCATAGCCGCCGATCAGCGTCAGAAATGGCAGGCAGTGCGCCAGGTATTCGGGCCCAATGATGTGAGCCTTGTGCGCAGCTCCCAGCAGGACCGCGGCAAACACAAGCAGCGATCCGGCTCCCGGCGATACCTTCCGGCGGAGCACGAGAATAAGCAGGGGCAGCAGACCAATTGCGTACCAGCAGAAGAACGGCCGGTAGTCGTGCCAGTACCAGTAGAGGTACGCCCATTTCGGCACAATTTCGTAGATGCGATCGCCGACATCCGCCGGGAAGGGGGTGGAGCGCATCTCCACATAGTGGAGCAGCATTCGAACGGCCCCTCCG
>JBBRJW010000147.1:0-6575 GCA_038218705.1 Chthonomonadales bacterium
CACCTCGCCGGGCCGGACGCGTAAGAACGCCACACAGAGGGTGGGGCTCACGAGAAGCGCCAGGAGAAGGGAGACCAGCAGCGCTATAGAGAGCGTAACCGCGAGCGCAGTGAAGAAGGCTCCCTCGACGCCTGTCAGGAGGACCAGCGGGAGGAAGACTACGACCGTCGTTATAGTCGACGAGATCATGGGCGCCGCGATCTCGTGCGCAGCAAGCTCTATGGCGCGCTGCCGCTCTTCGCCCCTGGAGAGGTGCCGGAAGACGTTCTCCACGACGACGATGGCATCGTCAATCACCAGTCCCACCCCGACCGCGAGTGCGCCCAGCGTCATCAGGTTAAGCGTGAGCCCGGCGAGGCGCATCAGGAGAAACGTAATCAGGACCGTCGCCGGAATGATGATCGCGGTTACGGCAGTGGCCCTCAGATTCCCGAGGAAGAGCATCAGCACGACCACGGCGAGCAGTGCGCCGATGAGGACGGCGTCCCGCACGCTGCTGATCGCCTCTGCGATAAGGGTCGACTGGTTGTAGAAGGAGCCGACATGCACGTCGGCCGGAACAGTGGCCTTGAATGCGCGAAGCTCGGCTTCGACCGCCTGGGAGACAGCTACCGTATTTGCCTCCGGCTGCCGGACGATGTTCAGAAGAACCGCGTCACCGCCATCGGCCGTAACCGATGTGGTGCGATCCTGCACGGTCTGCCGAATGTCAGCGACCGCCTCAAGCGGGACCGCCACGCCGTTCTTCTGCGTTATCGTAACACGTTTCAGCTCTTCCGGGTCTGTGATCTGCCCTGAGACGATGGCCTGGTACTGCTTAAAGCGGGCATTGATTCGACCAACTGAGCGGACGACGTTTGCTGCTGTGATAGCCTGTTCGACATCGGGCAGCGCCAGGCGGAATGCGGCGAGCTTGGAAGGATCGACCGTTACGGCAATCTCGGGGATCGCTCCGCCCTGCACCTCCACGCGGGCCACTCCAGGCAGCCGTGTTAAGCGGGGCCGCAGCGAGTAGGTCGCAGTCGACCAGAGATCGGTAAGTGAGTGACTCTTCGACTGGAGCGAGAGGCCGATGATGGGGAACACCGTCGGGTTCATCCGCTCGGTGGTTATCTTAACGTCCGGCGGAAGCGAGCCGCGCGTTTCGGCCACCCGCCCGTTTATGAGCTGGATCGTCTGGAGGATGTCCACTCCCCAGTTGAAGTCGATCGTGACCTCGGACGCGCCTCGCTGCGACATCGAGTGGAGATGCGCCACGCCGGGAATGGAAGCCAGCGCCTGTTCCAGCGGACGTGTTACTCCTGCTTCCATCATGCTAACAGGACGGTCGCCACTCTCAGCAATCACAATGATCCTGGGGAAAGTGATGTCCGGCAGAATGGAGACCGGGAACGACGCCGCGATCACGGCCCCGAGCAGGCAGAGAAGCACTGTGACGAAGAGAATGGCTTTCAGGTGGTGCGTGGCAAATCCGCTCAGGCTCACTGCGCCTCCGCCTTCCCTGTCTTCTTTGCTTCCACCACCTTTGCGCCGTCGGAGAGCTCGTACTGGCCGAGGGTCACCACGCGATCACCGGCTTTCACGCCGGTCAGCACCTCTACTCTGACGTTCTGTTCCGGTCCCAGCGTGACCTTCGCTAGGTGCGCAGTGTTATCGGCGCTAACCGTGAAGACCGCGACCCCGTCCTCGTGGTTAAGAATGGCCGTTTTCGGAACGATGAGCGCCTGTGTATCCGTGCGCAGAATAATGGCAGCCGTCGCGTACCCGCCAGCACGGAGGGCTCCTGAGGCATTGGGTACGGCGATGCGCGCCGTGAGGAGGTTTGTCTGGGGGTCGATCGATCCGATGCTGCGGACCCGGCCTGTGAACGAGCGGCCAGGCAGCTCGGCGACCGCTATGCGCGCCTCCATCCCGGGCCGAACTCTCATGGCATCTGCACCGGCCAGATTTGCTGCAAGGTCCAGAGACGAGCCGGCGGAGATCTCTACAACAGGCGTCGTGGTGTCGGCGACGTCTCCTGGATTGAGCGCCCGCCGCGTAACGATACCGTCGAACGGAGCGCGGATCTCGGCAATCGCACTGGTGCTGCGCGCGGCCGCAAGATCGGCCTGCCTGGCCGCTGCCGTGGCGCGCTGCACCCGTGCATCCTGCTCCTTTGCGGCCACCTGCAGGGTCTGCTGCTCGGCCTGCCGCACGGCGGCCTCGCCCTGAGCCACCCGCGCATCGCCAGAGGCGCGCGCCTGAGCAGCGGCCTCCTGCGCCTGCTGGAGCCGGATCCGACTGGCGCCCACGTCCTCAGGACGCGCGCCAGCCCGGAGCAAGCTTACCCCCTGGCGTGCGCTCTCCAGGCCAGAGTTGGCCACGGCGAGCGCGGTCTCCGCGTCATCGACCTGCTTCCTCGGCGCAACCCCGTGGTCGAAAAGATACTTTTGCCGATCCGCCTCCGTCTGAGCGCGCTGGGCGGTGGCCTGAGCCTGTCGTACGGCCTGGTCGGCCTGGGCGAGCTCCTGTGGGCGCGCGCCAGCCTGCGTCCGCTTCAGGTCGGTCTCTGCGGCTGTAATGGCAGTTCGCGCCTGCAGATTTGCAGCCCGGGCATCGGCGATGGCCGACGCCAGCGCCAGGCGCGCTACGTGCAGACCGCTCGACTGGTCGGCAGCCGCTGCACGAGCCGTGAGCGCCGCCTCGGTCGCCATGGAGCTTGCCGCCTCCGCTGCCGCCGCTGCGCTGCTCGACTGCGCCTGCTGCACTCGATTCTCGATTCGCGCCAGTACCT
This sequence comes from Chthonomonadales bacterium, assembly GCA_038218705.1. Lineage (GTDB taxonomy): Bacteria > Armatimonadota > Chthonomonadetes > Chthonomonadales > Chthonomonadaceae > JBBRJW01. The sequence continues at coordinate 2,774 of JBBRJW010000147.1, forward strand.
GGCCGGAGTGGACATGGTCGCCCTCGCGCACCAGAACCACCGTCACCCGGCCGGGCGCGGCGGCGGCCAACCTTGCGCTCGCGCCCTGTCCGGGTGTGAATGTGCCCTGGGCTGCGATGGTGAAGTCGATCGAGCCCGTTTCGACCCTGGCGGTCTCTACGGCGTACTGGTCGGGCTTCTTGTCGGCTGAGTCAGCGGCTGGAGGTTCGGACCCACTGCAGCCGGTCAGGAGGCCGACCGCCGCGCAGAGAAGGAGCCGGGTCGTATCGATGCAATTCATTCTCAAGGCAGGCTCCCTCCAACGGCGTGAGTGAGCGCGGCCCGGGCGGCGTTGTATGCTGCCAGGGCGCGGGCGTGTTCCACCTGCTCGGACCGGTAGACTTGCTGAGCATCTAGGAGCTCCAGGTAGCTGTTCGCGCCTCGGCCGTACCCGATGCGGGCCATGTCGAGCAGCTCGCGCGACGCAGCCAGCCGTCCGGCATCAAACGAGCGCACGGCCTGTTCGGCAGTAGTCAGAGTGCGGTACGCGGTGCGTACGTCGAGATCGACGGTGCGAAGGGTCTCGCGGGTAATCGCGTCCTGCTCCGCGAGCGCGCTGCGTGCGGCTGCGGTGTCGCTGCGATTGCGGCCGAGATCGAAGAGCGGGATGGAGATCGCGAACCGCAGGGAGTCCCCCTGGTCCGTGGGGCTGAGTGTGCGGTGCCGGCCCTCCAACAGCAGGTCCGGCTGCGTGGACGCGCGCGCGCCGTGCAGGTCCGCTTCGCGCGCGGTGCGGAGCGCCCGGGCGACGCGAAGCTCGGGACGGACCGCCCGGGCGCGGGTGAGCAGGGCTTCGAGATCGAGATTTATGGGTGCGAACACAAGCGGGTCCGTGAGCCGCAGGGGGTCGCCTTGCGGGAGCCCGACCAGGCTCCTGAGGGCATCGTAGCGGTTCGCGAGGTCGGTCTCAGCTGCGGCAAGCGCCTGAGCGGACCGGGCCACCTCGATGCGGCTGCGAACGACATTGCTGCGCGCTACGTCGCCAGCCTGAAACTGCGTGTTGGCGGCGGTGGCGAACTGCTGCGCCGTTGCCAGAGCATCGGCGGCCTGCTGGCGCTCCACTTCCGCGCGCTGCGCATCGTAGTAGGCCGAATCGACGGCGAGCGCCAGGTCGCCCAGGGCGAGCTCGCCCTGAACCTGCGCCGCGAGCGCCTCGGCGCGCGCTGAGCGGACCCGCTGCCGCCGCTTGTCACCGAGCTCAAAGGACTGGGAGACGAGGATGTCTTCGTCGAGTCCGCCGGTATTATCCCCAATGTGCGGGCCGAGGACCAGCAGTGGCGTGGCGAGAGCGCCCGCTGCACCTACGCGGGCGCGAGCCGAGGCTGCGTGCGCCTGCGCGGACTGCAGCTGCGCGCTCCCCTGCACGGCGAGTCGACGGGCCTCCGCGAGACTGAGGTTGTGTTCAGGCGCGCCTCCGGCGGCATGGATGGCGCCAACTAACAGCGCGAATGCGGCCAGAGCATTGCGCAATAACGGATTGAGCACCTTCAGAGTTCTCCCGCCATGGTGAAGCAGCACTCCCGCGTTATGATGGCACGAGGGAAGCGATAAACACATGCTCGGACCGACCGCTGTTGGTCGTCGGGCCGCGGAATCCCCGCAGTTGCGCGAGATGTTTTCGATACCTGGGTAATTCTACCGCAGAACACGGAACTACCGGGTACGGTCCGTTCGTCAAATTGCACACAGTAAACGCAATCTGTGCCATAATAGCTTGAGCGTGCACTGCTGTGCTGCTGAAGATTAGTTCGCTTAGTTCGCTTCGCAAGATGGAGGTAATTAGACCATGGTAGCAGTAGCAACTGCCGGATTGGTTTCGCTATTTATGGGTGGCCTTGCAATTAACGGGCTGCTCTCTCTCACTCGCAACGACAAGGTCTAACCACCACACGTTGCGGTTCCGCGGCCCCGATCCCCCAGTCGGGGCCGCACTCTTGTGTGACAGGCCCGTCCCAATTCCCCGTCCCTGCCTGGGTATACTTAACCCACATTCTTACCTCGCGTGCCCCCCCTACGATTATTGAAAGTAGTACCATGAGCCTCATCCGTCTTCAGAACGTCTCCCACACCTACGAGAAGCGTCCGGTGCTCCGAGAAGCGTCCCTCCGGATAGCAGCCGGCGAGCGAGTCGGGCTGGTCGGCCGTAACGGGTCTGGCAAGACCACGCTCATTCGGCTCATTCTTGGACAGGAGACGCCGACCGAGGGCCGACTTGACCTTAACGATGGTCTCCGGGTTGGATACTTCTCACAGTTCTCTGAGCTGCACGGCCCCTCCTCTCTCCAGAGCATTCTCGTCGCTCTCTTCGACGACATCAGGCTGATTGAAGAGGATCTCGAAAAGCTGAATGTGTCCCTGGGCGGCGAGCTTCCAGCGGAGGAGATGGAGCGACTTCTGGAGCGACAGGCGGAGTTGATCGAAGAGATGGAACGGCGCGGAGGATGGGACTACCCGCGGCATATCGACACCGTTTGCAGCAAGCTCGGGTTCGACGCAGCCCGGCGGCTCATGCCAATCGACCAGCTCTCCGGCGGCTGGCGCAATCGGGCCTCGCTGGCCCGCATACTTCTTGAAGCGCCCGACGTGCTGCTCCTCGACGAGCCTACTAACTACCTGGATGTTGAAGGCCTCGCGTGGCTCGAGACCTGGCTTCTCTCGTTCCGCGGTGGCATCCTCCTTGTCTCACACGACCGGAGGTTCCTCGATCAGATCGCCACGCGCATCGTTGAGATCGAGAACTACCATCTCCAGGACTATCCCGGCAACTATGAGAACTACGTGCGGACGAAGCCGTTTCGCATGAAGAACCTGGCCAGACAGTTCGATCACGAGGAGGAGATGCTTGCGCTGGAGGCGGAGTCGGCAGCGGAGCGGCAGGAGCTTCGGCGGGACCCGAGCGACGCGACCCGGCGAAAGCTCGCGGACATCAAGAAGCGACGCCCGCCCCGGCCGGTTGAGACGATCGTAACCCGCATCTACTCGGGCCTACGAGCTCCGGATCGATGCTGTCGCGTTGAGGGGCTGGCGAAGGGCTACGGGGGGCGTGTGCTGTTCTCGGACGTGAGCTTGGAGCTGTACGCGGGCGAGCGGCTGGGGATTGTGGGGCCCAATGGGAGCGGGAAGTCTACTCTGATGCGCATTCTTACTGGTTCTGAAAAGCCCGACGCCGGAAAGGTGGTGTGGGAGGGCGGCACGCAGTTTGCGGATTTCAATGCGGTCTACGAGGCGCTCGATCCGGCCGACACCGTCACGCACGCCGTCAATGTGACCGGAATGGGCTTCCATGCCCCCCGTAAGCATGTAAACCACTTTCTGGGGCTGCTGCAGTTCTCGGAGATGGATATGGCGCAGCGGATTGGAACGCTCTCCGGAGGACAGAAGGCGCGAGTGGCATTAGCCCAGTGCCTGCTCTCCGGCGCGCCTGTGCTGTTGCTGGACGAGCCGACCAATCACCTTGACCTTCCGTCTACGCAGGTGATGGAGCAGGCCCTCATCCACTTCCCCGGCTCGGTTGTAGTGGTGAGCCACGACCGGTTCTTTCTGGACAAAGTCTGCACGCGTCTTCTGGTGCTCACGCGGGCGGGAGAGCACTTCCACCACAACGGGAACTGGACGATGTGGCAGTCGACTCAGGGGGAGGCGGGCTAGGGCTGCCCGAGCCGATTTACCAGCAGCTCGATAGCGCGGTCGATTCCGGCCCTGGTGTTCGCGGAGACCGGGTCGCCCGGCTCGAAGGTCTCTGTCGGTATGGTGATGAGGTCTG
>JBBRJW010000148.1:0-6557 GCA_038218705.1 Chthonomonadales bacterium
CGATCGTAGAGGAGCAGTGCGGCACGGTCGACATTCAGGAGCTTTAGAGCGCTATCGGCAACATCGTTCAGTATCCGCTCAGCCTGCAGGGTTGAGCCGACTTTGTGGGAGAGATCGTGCAGTGCGTTCGCCTCGCGCGCCTGACTCTGCGCACCCTCGTAGAGCCATGCGTTGGTGAGCGCCATGCCGGCCTGTCGGGCAACCGATTCCAGGAGGTTCAGATCGTCGTCCGTGTAGGCACTGCGCCGGCGGCTTTCGAAAAGGATCAGGCCGAGGACTTCGTCGCGGCCCGGTATGGGGGCGAGCATCGCTGAGCGGGTCTCCATCGAGGGGGCAATATCCTCCCAATCCGGGCAGAGGGAGGTGTCCTGGATCACTCGCGCCTGACCGCCCATAATGACGCGCTTATGCAGCCCGCCGTCCATGGAGAGCTGGTGCTCGCGCTCTTCCTGTGAGAGCCCGCGGTCCGCTACTATGAACAGGTGGGTGCGCTCGTCATTCTGGAGCAGGATCACGGCCGCGTGGTGCTCGAGGTGCGCGCAGGTGGTTGCGAGGACGCTCTCCATCACTTCCTGTACATTGAGGCTTCCTGCAACATTGCGGCTTGCGTCGTGGAGAACTGCGAGCTCCCGGGCCTGACCTCTGGCGAGATGGGAGGTCTCGGTGATGCACTGAGCAAGGACGCTCGCATCGGCGAGCAGCTCGAGGATCTCGAGGTCATCGGCATCGAAGCTGGCGCTCTCGCCGCGCTTGTTAAGCGCCGAGAGGGTTCCAATGACCTCACCGTTGCGCATGACCGGCGCAACCGCGGAGGGGGAATCGAAGCCGGAAGCTGCGCCGAGAAACGAGCGATTCCCGGTCGCGCCAGAATCTCCGCCGAAGAGATCGCCGGTATCGGGAAGACGTCGGCCGAAGAGCATGGAGCGGCCGCTGGCGATTACGCGCTCGGAGGGCGAGTTAACAACGCGAATTTTGAGTCCGACAATTTCCTGGTAGTTGTCGCCTGCGGCTGCCGCGAAATCGAGCATGCTGCGATCGTCGTAGAGGAGGCAGAGGGCTGCGCTGCCCGCGTCGGTAAGCTCACACGCCACCTCAGCAATTTGATGGCGCAGCTCGTCGACCGAGAGACTGCCACTGAAGCTCTGGATAAGCCGCCGTATGGCAGCGCGCTGCTGGGCCGCTAAGCTCATAGACGCTTCTCCTTACCATTTATTCTCGCATACATCTGAAAACGTGTCAAGGAGTTTCAATAACGCTCCACGCGGTGTGGCGTCAATCAGGTTACGGCGCGGAGCAGGGCTCGATCGAAGCGTGAAAGCTCCACGTCGCGCTTGCGGCCTTCGCGCTCATACAAATGGATGAGCGCCTCGTAGAGGCGCTCAGGCTGCCTTCCGCGCTCCATACCACAGAGTGACAGCGCATTCAGGAACTCGCGCTCTGCTCCGCGCACGTCGTTCTGCTCCAGCAGAATGCGTCCTACCTCCTCGCGGCACTCCGGGTCGTAGGGGTCGCGGTCGACCACTGCCCCCCAGAGGGGTGACGCCTTCATGGATTCGTCGGCCTCAGACTCGTGCTGAGCGAGCCCATCGGCAGCCACTTCATAGATGTCGGCCTCCGGGTGCTCATAGCCGAGATCCCAGAGCCATGTGCGGGTGCAGAGGGGCAGCAGCCGCTGAGCTACGGCCCAGTAGCCCTGGACCGCACGGGCGAGATTCCCGCGCTCACGGTAGATGTCTGCCACCAGATAGTAGGAGTCGCCAAACCAGGGAGCAACCTCCGTTGCACGGTGATAGTAATCGAGTGCCCGCTCCTCGTTTCCGCCTGCGCGACGCATGCAGCCGAGATGGCACAGGCAGCTCGCTTCGTGCGCGTCGATCCGCGCGATGCGTTCTCGAAGCTCTGTATCATTCCGGGGGATTGAATCGGTTGTGAGTTCCCGGCCCAGGTTGAGGCGAGCAACCAGTGCGGCCGCCTCTGTGTCGGCCATCTGCTCGCAATCGTCCAGCTGCTCCTCGGTTTCATACCGCCCGGTGAGGAGACAGATGCGCAGAAACGAGGTGAAATCGGAGGCGACAGGCTGGAAGAAGAGCTCCTCCTCATCCCAGAGAATGATCGGTAGGGAGTCGGTCTCGTTTTCAGGCGTGACGTAGAAGCCATAGAGGCCGCTCTCGTCGACAGCGCGCCCAAAGGGGAGAAACTGAGGGACGAGACCATAGGCCCGACCCGCGCCACGAACGATCGCCTCCGCTGTAAAGAAATCACACGGAGCGAGGTAGGGGCTCTGGTACTCGTGGTACAGCCGACGAAAGCTGACAGGAAGGGGAACGCGCCAGAAGTTCTCCAGGGCAATCAGAGTGGACTCGCTCCTCTGAAACCCGCTTTCACCGTTGTGCGCCATGGACGTGCTTTGGTCTCCGGGCCCCGATAGAACGCGCGCCTGCATGGTGGCAGGATGGGTTCAGTATACCCCGCCACGCAAGCAGGCACACGCGCCCATGCGGGCGCACGGAGCCGGACCGCTGAGACGCGCACTTCTTTCAGAGAATCTCGCTCGCCTTGATGATTTCCCGAGCCGTTACCTTCATGTTCTGGCACTTGTCGCGGCTCATTTTCTGCATGGCCCGGAAAGCATCGGCCTCGCCGAGCTGCCGCCGTTCCATGAGTATGCCCTTGGCGCGCTCCACGAGCTTACGGGTCTCGAGCGCCTCCTTCAGGTCCGATGCCTCATGGAGAGCCTCCTGCAGAGCATGGAAGCGCGCGATGCAGGTGCGGATGTTGGGCAGGAGCTGCTCGCCGGTGATCGGCTTGACGAGGTAGCCGCATGCGCCGGCGTCCAGGGCGGCGTCCACGGAAGTATCGTCGCTGTAGGCCGTGAGCATGATGATCGGAAGTGTCTGGGTCTCAAGGATCTCGCGTGTAGCAGCGATTCCATCGATGGGCCCCGGCATGTTAATGTCCATCAAGATCAGATCCGGCTCCAGCGCGCGCGCCAGATCAATGGCCTGACGGCCTTCGACCGCCTCGCCGACGACCTGATATCCGGCTCTCTGGAGAGCTTTGCGTATCTGCATCACAGTGATACCAACGTCCTCGCAGATAAGGGCGCGCTGGGGTGTCGATAGTTCGGAGGTCATTCTTCAGTGTCCTTTCCAGAGCGCGGTCGGGCGGTAAGTCGCCTCTCTCGGGCATCACGACCCGGTAACTATCGGGTCCGGAACGTATGGCCCGGTAAATTTTCCACTGGCTCCGCTTCCAATTGGTATGGCGGCCTCCACTACGGCCCCGCCCTCTGTCTTTATCCGTACAGCGCCACCATGGTCCCGCTCGATCAGTGTTCGAACCAGAGTCAATCCGTCCATGGCGGCATCGGATACTCCTTCCCCGGTGTTGAACCCTGGCCCATCATCCGCCACCGAGAGCACCAGCTCATCGGGCGAACAGTGCAGGGACATCGTTAGCTGCATATGCGATCGGCCCTGCCCTCCGTGCCTGATGGCATTTGTGACCAGCTCATTCGCCGTCAGTGCGAAGGCGTTTGCAATGCGGCCAGGGAGCATAATGGGATCCGCCTCGATCCTGGCATCCACCTGTACGCTCTGCGGGCCTCCGCTCGTAACGAGGAGAGGCATGAGAGCCTCCAACAGCTCCTTGCCATTGACGCGTCCAATCCGGACATCTTCATTCAGCAGATCATGCACCGCGGCAATAGTGCGTATTTCGCGGAGAGCATGCCGCATTCCTTCGGCCGAGACCAGCTCCTGCGCGTCAGAGTCCATCAGATAGATGTCGAGGATCGCTGACACCATCTGCAGATTGTTCTTAATACGATGATGGGTCTCCTGCATTGCCCACTCGAGTTGATCGGCCCGATAGTTGGCGTCTTGAAAGAGCCGAACCCTCTGCACCGCGCCGGCAAGCTGGGCGGCGACCTGCTTGAGCAGCTCCGCGTGGCGCTCCGTAAACAGGTGGCCTGGTGCAGCGCGAAGTCCGATCGCGCCAACATCCGCCCCTTCCAGGTGAAGCGGCGCTGCGAGGCTAGCCCGGGCTGGCTCCAAATGGTCCTCTTTGCAGGGCCACAACTCGGCAGGGACCATGGCCGATGCGAGCACGCAATTCCGATTAACCGGCTCTCGCTGAGGCCCACTCTTCAGGCCTGAGGGCGAGGCGCTCCAGCGATCCCACACCTGCCTCCCATCCTGCACGCCATCCGGATTGGACGTGGTAGAGCTTGGCGAGCAGGTCCATTCAGTAGGATTCAGCTCAAATGCGCTCTCCGCCGGGTACCACGCCCTCTGATCAGGCGCAGGCGGCAAGAGCACGACATCGAGCACCGCGAAAGGAAAGATTCGGGCTGCTTCTTGTGCCAGCCGACCCACGATCTCCGCGAGATCCATGCTCTGGTTGACTGCAGCCGTAATCGCGGCGAGGGCTGCAATCTCCTCGCCTCGCTCCAGGGCGCTCGCATACGAGGCGACGCCATGGAGCAGAAAAGCAGCCTGACCGGCAAATGTCGAGAGCAGGCGAGCATCGTCGTCCGTAAACCCGGAGGAACCTGCTTTGTCCGCGGCCGTAAGAAGGCCCACTGCCTGACCGTGGGCGGTGAGCGGGGCGGCGAGCAGAGTTCGCACCGAGAGCGCGGCGCACGGCTCGCTCCCCGCATCGGTCCAACGCATCGGCCTACGCGACGCGATCACCTCTCTCGCCCAATCGCACTCGGCGAGCAGAAGGCGGCGCGGAGCCCGAGCGCTCAGCGGACCGGACGCCAGCGCTATCAGGGCATCGCTCTCCGGGTCGTAGCGCCATAGGTCGACGCGGGTCGCTTCCAGCACGCCGGCAATTCGGTCTGTCAGGTAGCTATAGGTCTGAGCGGGCTCTGCGCTGAGAGAGAGATGGCTTGCGGTGTCGAAGAGACTTTCGAGCGCTCGCACACGGTTCTCATTCGCCTCTGCGAGATACTGCATATCGCTCAGGTTCGCCCGCATCACTCCCAACGCGCCCCGGGTAACCCAGCAGGCGAGAAGACCAAGAATCCCGAGCGAGAGTGTGAGCGCAATCTGAATTTTGTGAAGACGGACTGTCCGCGATTCGACCTGGCCCTGCGTGGTTTCGAGAAAGGCCAGCGCGGCCCTGAGCGTTCCTCCGCCCGAGGACGAAGCTCCCGGGGTGACGGTAGCCTTCAGCTGGCGCTGTGCAGCTCGCGTCGCACTCAATACCCCCTTCTGGTCAACCTGAGTAAGAACACCGGTAAAGATCGGCACAAGAACCAGAAGCAGCAAGGCGAACATAACGAACGTCAACCGGCTGTCAGGTGCTCTGGCCGCCTGAGTCGTCGGGTACGGAGTCTCACGAGTCACTGGAACCCTCGTTTCAAGCCGGGGCGCTTTAGGCGAACCGCAGCCCGCAGTCACGTCAATAGACGGAGGAGCATATGGGTGTGTTCCCTAAAGTGACTGTGCGAGGGCAGACGTCAAGCGGCCCCCAACTCCCGAAGGAGTTGAGGGCCGCTTGCAGCGTTCCAATCGAAGCCGAAGCTCGATTTAGAAGTGTACCGCCAGCTGCGTGGTGAAGATACCGGCGTTCTGCGTGGTGAGGGCCGCTGCCGGCACCGCAAAACCACCGCCCACGTTCTGGAAGTTGACGATCTGGTAGGCCATCTTGAGGACCGTGTTACCCGAGAGGTTCAGGCCCGCGCCGAGCGTGATGTACTGCTCGACCGGCTTCGCCCGTCGGCCAGATGCCGAGACGCCGCCGGAGAGGTCGTAGAACACGCCCTCGTAAGCTGCGCTCAGGTTGACCATCTTGCTCACGTTCCACTTGACACCCGCGGTGCCGCGACCGATGCTGCTGCCCATAGAGAAGTCAGCGCGGTTGCGAGCGCCGGCCAGGTAGTCGCCGCCGAGGAAGCCCTGAATGGAGTTCGAGAACTTCCATCCGAGGCGAACGAAGGGACCCTGGACGTTGGTCGGGTTGTACCAGTTGCCGAGCTTGTTCCAGTAACCCGGTGCGCCGAAGCGCGGGTCGATGTACTGGTAACCGGCCTGGACCGTCGCCGGGCCACTGTTGTAGCCGAGGTTAACGGTGTAGGCATTGTTGTCGTCGTTGCTCTGGCCATCGCCGCGGTCGAAGGTGACTCCGGTAACGGACTTCGCAGCCTCAGCATTGATGAGCAGTCGGCCCATCGGCTTGACATTAAAGTTCGCGCCGTATACGGTCACGTTCTGGAACGGCGAGGGAGCGAGACCGCCGCCACCACCGAAGCCGCCACCACCGAAGCCACCACCGCCGAAGCCGCCGCCGAAGCCGCCGCCACCGGGGAAGAGCGGGTTGCCACCGGAAGTGGAGAAGTCAGCCAGCGTAAGGCCGAGCTCGCCGAGGTGGAAAACCGGGATACCGATGTGGACGCCAGCGGACTGGCTGGAGCCGACTGCGCCACGGGACGTGGTGAGCAGACCGAAGGGCTTGGGCCCGCCGCGCACTCCGCCCATGCTCGTGGTAGCGCCGACAAACGGGGTATTGATGGACCCACCGAACTCGTTCACAACGCTGCTGGTGCTTGC
>JBBRJW010000149.1:0-6557 GCA_038218705.1 Chthonomonadales bacterium
CTTGTGAGCAAAGACGAGGTGGAGCGAATGTTCAATCCCGGAGGCGCGATACCGAGCGTTGAGAGCTACCGGGACCAGTAGCGTTCCCGCTTGCGCCCGGACGACGTCTATGGCCGAGGCGGCTGCGCGACGTAGACGGCGGCCATCGAGAGCGTGGCCATCGCAAGGTCCGATCGGAACTGAGCCGGGCTCAGTACCTCCGCGGAGTTGCCATGGCAGAAGATCCACCAGGCTATCTCTTTGAAGCTGTTAACCTGAATGGTGCAGAGCAGCGAGCCATCCGCCTGTGGCTCCATCGAGGCGAACTGATGCGCGCAGTTCTCCGCAATCTCCAGGGCGGAATCCGGCGCAAATCGAATGACAACGTCGATATCCGATTCGACATCCCCAAAACTGCTCCAGGCGACTTCAAATGCCCTGTCCGCCGAAAACTTCCTTGGGAAGCGGAACTTGTCCTCCAGGACATCGAGCGTTCGGAGGCGGGTGACCCGGTAGGGACGAACGATTCCCTCGGCATCGCAAGCGAGCAGATACCAGCGCGACTCATGAAGCCGCAGCTCGTATGGGGCGAGCGCCAGGGTCTCGCTGCTGCCGACTGTCGCGGACCAGTAGTTCACTCGCAGCTTCCGATTCGATTGGATCGCCGAGCGAATCATCTCCAGGGTTGAGTGCTGCAGGCTCTCCAGGAGCGAAGTGGTCTGGCTCTTTTCTATTCGCGTGTCATTGCTCGCGGTAAGCTGCTTTCCGAGCTTGCCAATTGCCGATCGGAGGTCCTCCGCGAGCGCGGTGCCGCTCAGCAGCGCCGAAAGCGATGCAGACGTGTGCAGCGCGAACGCCTCGCGGGGAGTGAACGTGAGGGGCGGGAGAACTAACTCATCCGTGAGCAGGTACCGGCCCTGACTCCTGCTATATTGCTTGTGGAGGCTCTGCCCCTTCTCTAGCGATCTGAGGTACCGATAGATTGTACGCTCGGAGACCTGGAGCTCCTCTGCCAGCCGGGAAGGCGTGGGGCAGTCATCCGACCGCAATCGCTCCATGATATAGCTGAGTCGGCTGGACCGAAACCGGCGATCGACCACTTCCTCATTCATATCCCGTTTCCTCGCTGCGATTAGTTCGCTCGTATAATACCCTGTCTATTCGATTGCGGTAGCGCAACTCCTGCGCGCAATGGCCAATCGCGCAGGAGTTTCGCATCTTGTTATCACGTTCGCGTGGGGACTGCGTCTCGCATGCCGCGCGGACGTTCTCTGGAGGAGCACTTGCTGACCGACATACTCATCTGCCCGAATGCATTTAAGGGGAGCCTGACCGCTCTGGATGCGGCCAGGGCGATCGAGCGAGGGCTCGAGAATGCCCGAGCCGGTGCGGCCAAAGGGTCGCCGGCCTCGGGCTGGAGGCCCGTGTTGGTTCCCGTAGCTGACGGAGGCGATGGGACGCTCGAAACGCTGGTCACCGCTACAGGAGGCGTCGAGCATCGCCTCGAAGTGAGGGGTCCACTTGGAGCGCCGGTCACTGCCCGCTGGGGCCGTCTCGGCGGAGAGCGCGCCGATACCGCAGTCATCGAGATGGCCGAGGCAGCGGGACTTCGCCTGCTGGCCCGGGGCGAGGAAGATCCGATGCGCGCCTCTACCTACGGCGTCGGACAGCTTATTCGTGCCGCGGTCGATTCCGGATGCCGCAGGCTGCTCGTAGGCATCGGAGGGAGTGCAACGAACGATGCCGGGGCCGGAATGGCAAGCGCACTGGGATTTCGACTCCTCGACGATTCCGGTTGTGAGCTCGCCCCGGGCGGAGCATCGCTTCTCCGGCTCTCTCGGATCGATATGGCCGCGGCTATGGACCTGAGCGGGGTCGAAGTGGTGGTGGCCTGCGACGTCGATAATCCTCTCTGCGGCCCAGAGGGAGCATCGGCGGTCTATGGACCGCAGAAGGGCGCGACGCCAGGCGACACAGCGCTGCTGGATGCGGCGCTGGGCCGATTCGCTAGAGTGATGGAGGCCACGATAGGCCGTGACCTTGCGCAGGTGCCCGGCGCAGGAGCCGCAGGCGGCCTGGGCGCAGGGATGATGGGCTTCTGTGGAGCTCGCCTATCGCCGGGAACGGCGATGGTGCTCGATACGCTCGGATTCGACGAGGCCGTGCGCTGCGCCGCGCTCGTGATTACGGGTGAGGGCCGGCTCGATGGTCAGACGGCGCGCGGCAAAGTGGTTGCGGGAGTAGCCAAGCGCGCGGCTTGGGCGGGCGTTCCCTGCGTCGCACTCGTAGGGGCGTCGCTCGAGGGCGCAGAACAGGTTCTGCGGGCCCATGGCCTCACGGCGGCACTCTCCATCATGGATGGGCCCATGAGTGTCGAGGCGGCGATGAACAGGGGAGCAGGACTGCTGGAGGCGGCGGCCGAGCGGCTCATGCGCATCTGGGCCGCCGGGTCCGGGGCGAGAAGCTAGCTGTGCCGGTTCTGCGCCGAAGTGGCGCACTGTGACCTAGGCACGAGACTAATGGTGTGGCGGCTGTGGCTCATCCTGCACTGGCACGTGGTGGGCAATAACCGTTCGACTGCCCTGTTGGCGCGTTAACAGGGCCGGGGATGAGGTGGGCCCGAAAAGCAGCGCGCATGCCCAGAGCGCCACGAGGAAGCCCGCGATCATGCGTTGACCCAGGTCGAGCCGCTTCTGCTTTGCGATCTCGAATTCGCTCCGGGCTGTGCCGCTCGACAGCCATGCGAGCGATGCCCCGGCTACCAGCAGCTTGACTGCGCCCCCGGCTGCGCCAGGGCCGATAGCAGCCAGCGCGGAGAGAAGAGAATCGGAGAGCGGGAGGGGGAAGGAAGCGCCCCCGATGCGGAACTTGAAGGCCGCGAACGCCAGACCAAACAGGGCAAGCGTCGCGCCGCTCAGGCAGAGGAGAGTGAGGCGCGCCCATCGCCTCCGCTCCAGGGCGGCCCATGCCGCCAGGAATGGCGCGGGCGCTGCCAGGTAGAGGCGCACGTCGTGGGTGATGAGCACCGATGCGAGAAACTGATACGCGCTCAACAGACCCCAAAGGGAGGCCAGCACCGTGGTGGCTCGCTGCTGGGCCGTCGGAGTTATGTTCGGTTCGGAATTGGGCTCCATGCTCACCGTCTGATCCTACTGCTTGGGCCGGTCGGTCATCTGCCGGTATGACAGGGCCGTAAAGGAATGTTCCTGTTGATTATAGACCAAAGCCGTTCCAGGTTCAACCACGCAGCGCCCTGCAGCAGTGAAAAGCGGGCCGCTTAAGAAGCGGCGCGCTTTTCACGCAGAAGGGGTGTTCGCTGATGCGCGGCGGGGTCGGTCCCAATTAGATCACTTTGCGAACGAAGTTAACCACGCGGGCTGCAACGAGCAGGCCGGTGAGCGCCCCACCGAGGGTGCGGGCCTGCCGTGTGACGAGGTGACCGGTGCTATTTGCGTTCCCGATAAAATTCTGAGTCTGTGCATGCACCAGATCCGCCGTGCTGGCGGCCTTGGCTGCGACGGCCTTCGCCTGCGTGGAGACCCGGTTCATCTGCGTTTTCGCTTCTGTCAGCACCGGCATGGTCTTCTTGTAGAGCATGACCATTCCGGCGATGAGGGCAATCGACCAGATGATACTGATGCAGAAGTAGATGAACGAAGCCACGATCCAGTAGGTCGGAACCTCTTGCATTGATCCTCTCCCTGCCGCGCACACTGGGCGGCTTCTCCCTTAGTTAGTGCCGTTCGCCGGCGCACCGTTGTTGGGGTTCGGCTTTACGTTTATCCTGGGAAGCACCCTCCGAAGGTGATCCGCCCAGGCCTTTGCAAGCGCGAGTGGCTTCGATGTATTGAATCTTGCCGTCTGAGCGTCGATGGTTACGAGAAGGCGGTCCTTCACAACGATCTTCGCTTCCGTTCTGCCACTTGGCAGTGCAACAATATCGGAAGGCTTCAGCTTCGGGTCCGAGAGGATCGTCACGAGCCGCTCCTGTATAGCATCTGCTCGCTCCTTAACGGACATACCATTTGCGGGAAAGCGCACGGTGAGAACATGTTCACCACCGACGGCGACTTCGCCATCCGGGTTCTCCGCTGCGGTTGCGCCGTGACCGGCACAAAATAGGATAGCGGCCGCCGCAGCCAGTCTGCCGGCGCTTAAAATCAGTCTTCGCATGTTTGCTCCGGTTCGAGTTGCATGAGTGGAACTCGTTAGATTCCGCGCCGAAACGAACATGTTCATTTCGGCGCGGAGTTTGCCTATTACAATGCACGGCCCGAAATTCAGGAGGCCGCGTTCACGCCCGTACGTGCCTTATCTGCCGTGTCGTTCACAACCTGCTGGCCCCGGTTGATAAGGTCCTGCGCCTTGTCGGCAACCGTGCCCTTCAGGTCCTGGGCCTTATCGGCGACCTGGCTCCACTTGTCTCGAGCCTGTGCCGTCACATTTGTGGTGACTTCGCTCGCCCTATCCTTGACCTCGTTCGCCTTGTCAGTCAGAAGGCGGCGGGTAGCTTCGCCCTCCTGTGGGGCGTAGAGCAGAGCGATCGCCGCGCCGGCGGCCGCGCCCAGCAGGAAGTAGACAAGTCCGCTTGCCGCGGAATTATCCTTGCTCATCTTGAAGCTCCTTTCAAAGCTGATAGAGTAGTCCGACGACATCCAACGCATCTCAGGTGAAGATGCCAGGAAGTGCGTTCGGAGCCAATCTCTATTCTTCAATACGCACTAGAAACCCATTTGTTCGCTTGCAGCGGCGATTCCGGAGACACAGGTCCTGACCGGTTCCGCGGCGAGATCGGAAGGCGCCAGAGGTACTGCTCTCTGACACTGCCTGATGGACGCGAGAGCCCGAATGTTTGTTCCGCCGTTCGGCAGACGCGCGGTCTTGAGAAGAGAGCGACTCAGATGTCCGTGTGCTGCGATCCGAACTTCCAGTTGATGAGTGTTCCGCCGAGAATGGCCACGAAGAGAATCCAGGCGACCGCGGATGCGTAACCAATCTGGAACTGCTCGAACGCTTTGGTGTAGATGTAGTAGGAGAGCGTGGTGGTGGTGCCAGCCGGGCCTCCGTTGGATGTCATGACGCGCGCCTGCTCGAAGCCGCCCTGCAGGCCGCCGATAACGCTCATAATCACGATGAAGAAGGTGGTCGGAGCAAGCTGCGGCCATATGATGTGCCGGAACGTAGCCCACTTACCCGCGCCGTCGAGCGCGCCCGCTTCGTACAGGTCGAGCGGGATATTGGAGAGCCCCGCGAGATAGAGGAGCATATTGCCGCCTCCAATGGAGACCCAGATGCCCATCAGAAGAATCGCGTCGCGTGCGCCAATGCCCCACTGTTGTCGGCTGACCCCCACGTGCTCAACGTTCAGACCGACGGCGTTGCGCGTAGAGGCGAGCCACTGAGGGCCGTGTCCCGGCAGGTGCAGGGCGGACATGGTGGAGTTGATGAGCGCATTAAGGGGGCCGAACTCCGGATTGTAGAGCTGCTTCCAGAGGATAAAGAGTGCAACTCCGGCCGTAAACGATGGCAGGTAGAAGAGCGTCCGGTAGACCACCATTCCCTTGAGCTTCTGGTTCAGGAGCATCGCCAGGGCGAGCGAGCCAGCGATGGAGATGGGGATCCCGATCATCAAGTAGAGCGTGTTAATCGTGTAGAGCCAGAACTCCTCGGTGTGAAACAGCTCCGAGAAGTTAGCAAGCCCGATCCACGCGAATGGCACGGTTCGCTGTAATCGCCAGTTCGAGAAGCTGACGACAAGTGAAAAGAGAACGGGGCCAACCGTGAAGATCAGGAACCCGAGCAGGTTTGGCAGCAGGAAGAGGAGCGCGGCGATCAGGTCGCCGCGCTGACGGCTCTTCAGCTTCTCCGGGAGATCGGCGGTCTTCGAACTGGCTGCGGGTACGGCAATGGACATGGATCGGAGGACTCTCTCTCTATCGGGGCGTGTCAGGCTTACCGGAGCGTAACACCGCTATGCGTCAGTGTTTCGTATCGACGGCGCAGCGTCGGGTCGGCGGCGATCATCTTTGCGATCTCAGCGTTCACCTTCGCCGCGGCATCGTGGAGCGCCACCGCGACGGGCTTCTGATCGTTCTTCACGAGATCCATCTGTATGTCGAGGATCTTCTGAACAGCCTGTCCATCGGCAAAAGGAGTTGTCTGCTCGGGTAGCCCGACATCCATCACGGAGCGCCACACGTCGTTGTAATCCTCTTCCGGGTATTGCGGATTGCGACTATACTCCGGCGTATCACAATAGCGCTTCTTGGGTGCGAGCGCGTCGGCCTGGTCGTTTACGAGATCATTGTACGGTTTCCCGGCCAGGAAGACGAGGAAGTCGAGCGCCTCTCTTGCGTGCGGGCTGGTGGCATTAACGAGTGTGGCGCGGCCGTAACCGACGAAACATCGAAGAGGGCCATGAGGGCATTCGACCGCCCCGAGCTTCAGCATTGGCGGCAGGAGCTTCCCGTCCGAGCCAACCGGGTGGGTCTGATCGCGGAGAGTGCAGAGCCACCACCGTCCGCCCAGCGCCATCGCTCCCTTGCCCGCGCCAAACCACTTAAGGGTTCCCTGGCCCC
>JBBRJW010000150.1:0-6547 GCA_038218705.1 Chthonomonadales bacterium
AGATCGGCGTGCCCGGAGGTGAGGCTGGAGGTGAACCGGCTGAAGAGGGTAGCATTCGCTCCACTCCCGTCCTCAAACACCGTCCACGCCGCCTGGGAAAAGACTGCCTGGCCTGCGGTCGGGCTCGCCTGCAGGTGCTGACCGATGATCGCCTGGCGTCCGCCGTCTGCGCCGGTGGTCGCACCTGCCACGCCGAGTAAAACAGGCGTGGCCCATGCGGAGACCGTCGCCTGACAGCTGCCCCAACTGATTCCCGCTGCGAGTGAAGGGCTCAGCTTGTAAGTGAACGAGTCTCCTGGCTCGCCCTGCACAAACGTGTAGGTGGCCGAGTCGTTCTGCCATGCCTGGTAGGGATTGGGGGGAGACGTGGTGGTAGTGTTGCCTGGCAGGCCGCAACTCGCGCTTGCAAAGCACCCGGGACCGGCCGCTTCAGAATCCGTGGTGCAGTTGATCGTGACGAACGTGGAGGCAGGCGGATCGTCAGCAGTACCGTCTCTTGCCCATACGAACGTGACTGTGACCTCTCCCGAGACGGTCTGGCTGCCGCCACCGCCAACGTTGGCGAAGAAGGTACCTGCGCCAGCTGGCCCCAGATGCAGGTACTTTGCCGGCCCGCTGTAATAGTAATTGTAGTGGCCGGCGGTGGCTGCAATGGGAGCGGCGAGCATCGCGATGGCAGCGATCATACGCGCGGCACTGATGAGAGGCCCGGCAACCCGCCGCTGGGCGGCAGGCCGGTCAGGACCGGAGTGAGAGAGGCCGGTTAACGGCCGGTGGGCAGCGGGCGGGCGGACACTCGCCCCCCCCCCGCAAAGCAATGACAGCAGACACTTGATGGCGCACTTCCTTCCTGGAAAGCACTCACCCTGCCAGGCACTTCTCCCTCGCCCATCTTACCCGGGAGCCCGGTCTCGAAGCGCTTTCGCTTCGCACAACCGATCACGGAAACCCGGGTAATGCCCGGGCCCGATTGCGCGCACTCTGCCTCAGATCCTGCTCAATCGAGCGGCCAGGCCAGATGTAGCATCCAGCCAGGCCAGCAATCGCTGCCCGATTGCCACTATCATACTGCCAAACAGCCGGGCTGTCAAGTGGTTCGACGGAAACTTTGCACATATTCCCGCCAGCACCGCTGTGCCGTAATGTGGCCGAATCGCTATTGCGATAATACTCACATTGGCGACATCGATATCCAGGTTCGTGATTTGCGGACAGAAGAGCGAAGCCCTTCTATCTTTTATTAGGTTGAAGGCACGATTTCCGCACTCGAAGGACCCGTCGCGAAATGCTGCGAGAGTGTGTCGCTACCGGACCGGCCGGCAGATACCGAGCAAGTCCGGCCCGGACAGCAGCGCCCGGCGGAACGACTCGCATGGCGCATGGATTCTCCTCTCCCCCTCCCCTGACCGCTCATTCGCTTTGCGCGGCAGGCACGCGAAGGCGCACACAGGCTTCGCTCTGCTCGTTCGCTAAGGGAGGGGTGACTGATATCGCTTGCCAATGGCCCCGGCTTCGCCTGCTGCTTCGAGCCGGGCGAGTGATGGCCCGCGCCTCGGAGCTGGGAGAGTCCCCGACAAGCGCTTCTCCCATTGTTCCTGGTGCAGCGATTTCATTGCGCCGAGAGGGAGCGAGTGCGCACGCCCCTCCCTTAGCAAGCGAGTATAGCGACACCAGAGTTCGAGATGGAGAGCCGTTGGCGCGCTGCGAGCGAGCGGTGAGGGGCGGGGTCGGGGGAGAGGATACAACGAGCGAGCGGTCTCACAAACCATCCAACTTTAACCTTGCGCCTGTGGAGGACGGAGGGCAGGAGCAGCCAGGCGCGCCGATGGTCCGCAAGACTCTGCCGAAACGGGGGACAGTCTCCTGTTGGAGGGCGCGATTCGCATGCGAGAGCGTCAGCAACCTGGCCTGCATTTTACCGAAAGAACATCCATTCCGAACTGTTACCTGTCTGGCCAGCGCTCCCCGAGCCGCTCCGCGGCAAATCGCCCCTCGTTTGCAATGCTCTGCTCCAGCGCGGTCCCTGTCGTCCGCTCCTGACCGAAAGTAACGACCACCGCTCCCGCGTATGCCACAAAAACAGCGCAGGTGATGTAGACTCCGCTCCGCATGAGGCCGCTCAGCAGGCTATCGGCGTATATGTAGCCTGGCTCCTTCCGGGCGATCGCATAGGCCAGCAGAAGCAGAATAGGCACGACCAGAGAGCCGATAATCGTCAGGCCCTGAATTGCGTCCACGCTCGACAGAGGGTCGGTTGCGCCGCCGAATCGAGCCGCGCCCAGGGTATCAAGGTCCTGGATAGAGAGGGTATCGATCGCGTTGCGCGTTGCGGCGAACGCAGGGGCCCACTGTGCCTGCCAGAGCACTACCGCCATCAGCACGGCGAAGATGAACATGCCCACTACCTCAATCCGAGAGTGATCCTCCACCCATTGAGAGAACCGCAGCTTATCGTGCTCCATCCTGATCGATCGCAGTACCGATCCAAACAGCAACAGGCAGAGCAGCGCCAGACCATTCGAGAGGATTGTCATGTCCAGCAGCCAGAGCGAAGTGAGCGCTCGTCCCGTCCGGGCCTGGCCGATAATGCCCGAGGACTGAGCGCGCGACAGAATGTCCCGCGCCCTCTGGTCATGGTCGAATTGGGCTCCTGCCCATTCACGCTCCGCTGGCGAAGCTGCTCTCCCGACCCACGTCAGATAGGATTGGTGCTCTAGCTGGTCGCGCTGAGGTTCCGAGAGCAGGTCCTCATTCACCAGCGCGCCCCCCGGACGGAGCCGCTGGAGCTCAACGACGTTGATTCCAGTGAGCTGGGCCAGTGCGGCGTGTGCATTCATCCGCATCAGCGCTCCGCACTGCATCGCGGCGTGCCGAATCGCGACTCCCTCTTGCGGATGGTGGGCGAGCTCCGCGCGAACGGCGCTGAGCACGGCCATCCGCGCAACATTTGTGACCTGGGTCAGGTGCGGAAAAACGCTCGCTGCATAGGAGGTGGCGTGAACCGCTTCACTTGTCGTCCCGAAGGCCTCCTGGCAGAGCTTCCACATGCTGGCCTCCTGTACCCACGAGTAGGAATCCCAGGACTTTGCAAGGCTCGCCTCTTTAAGCGCCGCGAGCGCCTCGGCATCGGCGTGACGGGCAAAAAGGCTGACGGCTCGCATGTAGGGGAAGAACGCGTTATCCGGTGCAAGGCGCTGGCCGGCGATCGCAACGTTCTCGTACTGCTTGAAAACGTCCAGCGTCGAAGCCACCCGGTCCGGCTGCGCCGTGTAGCGCGAAGCGTGGCCCTGCATCGTATTCTCAAATTCCGTGTCCCGCCAGATCTGAACGGTGTCACG
Source organism: Chthonomonadales bacterium (assembly GCA_038218705.1). Classification (GTDB taxonomy): domain Bacteria; phylum Armatimonadota; class Chthonomonadetes; order Chthonomonadales; family Chthonomonadaceae; genus JBBRJW01. Next base: position 3,339 of record JBBRJW010000150.1, read on the forward strand.
GGCTTCGGCCCTGAGGATCGCGGCCAACAACTCCGGTCGGTCGGGGAACTGAGCAGCAAGCAGGGAGAGTCGACGGCCGGGAGCTCCGGGGTCAGGATTGCTATCACGGTAGACAAAGCTGTAGGCAAGCTGAATTGCAAAGTCCTTTGGCTTCCGCCTCGCAGCCAGATCGAGCGCGCCCTGCTCAACGCTCGGATCTGCCACGGGCAGATCGTCACGGACGCCGATGGAGCGAAGTACCCAGATAATCCCGGTCGGTGGCGTACCTAGCATCCGGATCTGGCCCAGGGTAACGCCACGGGTGGGGGCCATGAGCAGAACCGCCAGGATCGCGAACGGCACTGCGATCCAGACCGACATCGCCGGTCGCGCCTTCTTGATTCTCTCCACTTGCAGATAACCCTCGCATTCGAGACTGGTACTTAGGGAGCCGGCACCCCTGGCTGGAAGCGGAGCTCGCTCCCAGCTCCCCACCGCAAGTCGCGCTGGGGCCCAAAGGGCTACTCGCCTATCGCCGCCACCGTGATCGTGAGAGGGGCTTCAAACGTGAGCTCAAACAGATCCCGGCTGTTCTGAACGCCCCAGACCTCGAGCTGACAATCGGCCTCGGAGATCAACGTAAGAATGAAGCTCTTTGGATCCCGAAACATATCTACCCGAACATCCTTCACCAGCCCCAGATGACTCCGATCGAGCCCCTCCGCAACGCGAAGAATCGCCGCGAGAATAGAAACCTGGCGCCGCTCAGCACGATCTAACCCGGCAAGATTCTCATGACGCTTCTTTGGCACTCCCTTTCGGTGGTAGAGAGCTACATTCGCGATCAGATCGATCTCGCGATCATCAAAGCCGAGCAGGTCGGAGTTTCGGATCAGGTAGTAGGCGTGTTTCTGATGGTTGGAGTGCGACAGAAATGCGCCGATATCGTGCGTGAATGCGGCATACTCGAGCAGCTCGCGCGCCCTCTTATCGAGGGCGTGCGCCCCGTGCGCCTCCAGCTCGTCGAAGAGCCTCACCGCCAGCCTGGCGGTATGGCCCGCGTGCTCCTCTTCGTAGTTGCAGGCCCGCGCGAGCTGAAGGATGGAGCGTCGGCGGACGGACGCGCTCTCGAACTGCTGCCTCGACTCCCCCTCCCTCAGCAGGTAGTCGAGCAGAATGCCATCGCGCAGTCCGCGGTCACTTACGGTGAGGCGGTCTGTCCCGAGCGCCTCCATGAGCGTGACGATAACCGCCGCTCCTCCAAGCAGAATGTCGGCCCGAGTCGGGTCCATCCCGGGCACGCGTCGGCGCTCCTCCAGCGGAAGGCGGCAGAGCACCTGCACGGTGTCTCGCAGCTCCGCAAGGCGAATGATCGGGTTTCTCTGGCTTCCGCCGGCTTCCGGGCTGCGCCGGGCAATGATATCGCCAAGGGTGGTAATGGTCCCGGCGCTGCCCAGCGCCAGGTCAAAGCCGTGCCCGCGGACGCGGCGAACCACCTGCGTGGCGACGCCCTGAACGTAGTGCTGAATCTTCGCAAATGTCTCCGGTGAGACAGGTCCATCCTGTCCCAGGAACTGGTTGGAGAGCCGAACTGATCCGAGCTTCATCGATTCGAGCATCTTATGCCCGCTCGATCCGCCTACAATGACCTCGGTGGATCCACCGCCGATGTCGATCAAGACCGCCTGCCGGGTTCCAAGCTCGATTCCGCTGGAGACACCAAGCCATATGAGACGGGCCTCTTCCACCCCGGAGATCACGCGCACCTCGATCCCCGCCGCTTCCCGAACCCGCTCGATGAAGTCCTCGCGGTTCTCGGCCTCTCGAACCGCGGATGTTGCGAACGCCACGATGTCGCGCGCCTCGAACCCACGCGCCACATCGGCGAATTTCGAACAGACAAGCGCGCCCCTCGAGATGGCTTCGGGGGTCATCTGGTTCGTTTCGAACTCACCCTCACCCAGGCGCACCACTTCGCGGTGTATGGCGAGAGTGGTGAGGCGCTGGCCCTCCTCGACACGCACCACCGCGAGGCGAATGGAGTTGGTACCGATATCGATTGCAGCGAATACGTAGCTCATGTGCGCTGTGCCTCGTGGCCGGCAACGGCCCACTCTTCAAAGGCGAAGCGAGCAGCGTCCAGATCCGGGGAGACACGGGGCGCAGTGGCAGTGAGCGCAACCTTGCGATTGTAGTTCCGCTCGAACATATCGGATTTGCTTTGAAGATTGATCGCCTCGTCGGTCAGCTGGTCGTGGGCTCCCACCGTTAGGACAACTCGCTGCGCCTCGATCGAGCAGGAGAGCTCGGTGACCTGCGAGCGGTGCGGACGATCGAGTGCGTCCGCGATCCGCAGCAGCGGCGCCAACAGGTCGACCACTTGTCGGCTCTCGTCCGGGAGCACGGCGTAAGCCGTATGCTGGGGCGATGGCAGCGCTTTGCGGTGATACCGGGCGATATTCGCGACGATTGCCTTCTCCTCGCGGCTGAGCTCGGTCATCGGCTCCATCATTATGAGCTGCAGGGTGTGTCGGTGATGCCCTTCGGAGCGAACATAGTAACCGATGTCGTGCAGAATGGCCGCATACTCCAGCAGCTTCCGCTCCTCCCGGCCAAGGTGGTGGAGCGGCAAAAGCTCCATAAAGAGGGTCCCCGCCAGGCACTCCACCTGGTGGGCATGTACCGCGTCGTAGTCGTACCGACGGGCAAGCTCAAGTATAACCTCGCGTTTCGAATTCATAATTGCTCCCGATAACCTCTAATCCATAAATCGATCGTAGAGCAGACCCCACCGCAGTCCGCGAGTCGATACGCCCACGCATGTCGCGCCGATCCTCGCCAGCGCCTGGGCGAGCAAAATCGCCCCGCCCAGTATGATATCCGCGCGAGCCGGATCGAGCCCTTCCAGCCGTTTACGCTCCTCGATGGTCCGCGACGCCAGACCGTCAATCAGGCTGGCCAGCCCATCCGCGCAGAGGCTGTAGCCGTGGATCTTCTCCGGGTCCCGCGGGCCTCCGAGCTCGATGCTGGCCAGGTTAGTGAAGGTGCCGCCGACTCCTACTACCGCGCAGTCCTCCAGGCTCTCGGGCGGAGAGACCTGCTGAAACGCACTGCGGGCCGCCTCGTTTGCTTCCAGTAGCTGCGCGACCGTTACCGGATCGGATCTGAGAAAGCCCTCCGTAAGGCGCACCGCGCCGAGCGGGACGCTGAGCCGGGAAGCGATCCGCGCC
>JBBRJW010000151.1:0-6545 GCA_038218705.1 Chthonomonadales bacterium
CATTGAAGGGGTTCTCGCCAGATACCGCCGGGAACGTAAGCGGCTTTGGTCGCCGCTCATCGGACTATCGCTCCTGTACTCGAGCCAGAGTATTTTGCGATGGGAGCTCCTTGCGCACGGGCACTTGACAGATTCCGGTGCTCGTATCCTGATCCTGTGTCAATGGTTGACTGGCCTCGTGATGATTATTGGTGCAGGGAGGTTCAGCGGACTAAAAGAACGGCTTTGCAAGTCGCTTGTGCCCATGGACGATGTGCGATCGCTCCCATGGCTCCTCGAATGGTATTTCGCGCATCCGCTGACCGCTTGGAGCAGGCTCGGCGAGCCATTGACCCGCCTTCTGTTGCGCATAACTTCCGCCGATAGAGGGCTTCTGACCCCCAAAGACGAGGCCCTGTTGTGCAGGCTCGTATGGCTAGCGCCAACTGATGGAGCGCTCGCTGCGGCGCGAGCGCTGTCACAGGTCGGCCGTCTCAGCGCGGCGAAACAGCTCAGCCGCGATGCTCGCGATCGCGCGCCGCGATCGAGGCGATTAACGCGAGGCAGGCAGAAGTCGAGGATGCAGCTCTGCTGCGCGCTTCCAGCCAACCCGCGGATACCGGGCTCCTTCTTGCCACCGACCGCAGAGCCGACCGATTGTCGGAGGTCATGTTGCGGGGCGAGGGCGAAGCGGGTCCGGAACGGCGCGAGGTTCAGCTGACGTGTGCTTCCGGTGGGACTGGTGACCGCAGCGCGGAGCGTTTGTCTCCGACATCGGAGACGGTGCAGCGAGGCGGATAATGCCCGACGGTGCAGACGCTCGAGCATTAGCTGGCGAACAGGCACTCCGTGTGCGGGGTGGTTTTCCCAACCCCCGGCCCCTTCCGCACACCCTCAGAGGCATCGCGCCGGGAGTAAAATAGAACGGAAGCGAGAGACGCGACGCTTCTTTCGCTCGAGAAAGGGCGACTGAAAGCGCTTAAGCATGGCCCGGAGTCAGCCTTGCGGCTCCGAGGCGGAACCGTCGCCTCCCCAAAAAAGCGTAGCCTGAGCCCCAATGGGATCAGGGGATGTGCGGCCGATCGTCCGAAGTGCGCAGATGTCGTGCTCCCCCGTCGTACTATGCAAGCCGACGAGGGCGCGATCGCCTCGCTCACTGCCTGCTGGCGGGCGGACAGATTCGGACAGCCATTGCTATGCTGGCGCCGTCGGCACCGGGTGGCCCTCGGGATGAAGGGTACTCACCGGGTATGAGCGCTACCTTGCCAAGGTAGATGTCGCCGCGATGCCCGTGGACTGCGGCAAGACACCATGGCGTTTCCCGGTCCTGGACCGCCCGACAAGGACCTTTGCCCGCCCGGCCAGGAATTTCGCACCGATTGCACGAGCCATTGGCGCCGGCGCCGACACGCGCGGCCAGCCGGCAGCAGAGTGGCGCGGCGAGCCTGCGGAACTATATGTTCGACGGCATGACCGCGTCGGGAGGATGGTTGCCATCGAGGACGAGCGCATCGATCCAGCAGGGGAGGCGATAAGCGAGGCCGAGGCCATCCTCCGGGAGGAACAGGACCTCAAACGGAAGCGCACGGTCCGGATCTACTGGATCGTGTTTCCCGCTCAGCTCCTGTCCCTGCTCCTTCTGCACGGACCATTCCGGTACCTCGGTCCGGGCTCTATATGGTTTCTGGTCACAGCGTTACTCCAACTTCGGGCGACGCGGCTCTCCCCGCGCGAGATACGAGCGATGGAGAGTGTGACCGACTGCGACGACGCCCGAGCCATACCGCTGCTCCTGCGGACACGCGCTGAGTGCCCGGATCCCCGGACAGTCGCAATGGCCGAGCAATGCTTGATCGGCATCGTGGAGCGACTCGTCTGTGATGATCAGAACGTCGTAGCGCCGGATATCCAATCCAGACTTGGCTTTCTCACTGCGGACCCGTCACCGGCTCTTGCCCTGGCCGCTGCTCGATCGCTCAAGAGAGTGGGTGACCCGAGCTCGATGGCGGACCTTCTCCATACTATGGGCCGGGTGTCGAACCCGCCGGAGATATGGACCTCCGCTCAGGAGGCCATCGACACGATACGCTCCAGGTTCCCGTCAGAAGCGGGAGCGGTGCTATTGCGCTCTGCCGATCGACCACCCGATGCCGACCTCCTTGTCGCCACCTCTCCGGGGCCGCCAGGCCAGCGCGAGCCCGAGCGTCTGCTCCGCTCGCGCGACCCAGAAACGACAGTGCCCGGGCGTCTGGTTTCGATTGCGGGTGTGGCGACGCCGTCAACGGAGGAGCACCCGGCGATACTCGCTGGCTCCGAGGCCAACGTGCAGAGGAGCGACGAGCCATAGGCTCGAGATACCCATTGCTCTGGAATGCTTCGCCATACCATCCGTGCCACTGCCGCCGCGTGCTATAATCCCAGACTTCACCAGAACCGGAGACAAATTGCCGCGGCCGCGCCGACTCAGCGCGGACCCGCGCAGGGAGTGCTAGCACAACCATTTCCGCAAATCCTGGCCGAGACGCGCGTGCCGCCGCGGCCGCTCCCGGAGAGGAGACGAGATCCCATGCGAACCAACACGGTGCGAGCCGCTCTGCGCGAGGGACGCCCGCAGGTCGGTACCTGGCTCTCCCTTGCCAGCGTGATGGCAGCGCGCTATATGGCGCGAACCGGTTTCCACTGGCTCACGGTCGATCTCGAGCACAGCCCGGCCAATTGGGAGACGGCGGCGCTCATGTTCGGGGCGATCGCCGACGCCGGATGCGTTCCTCTGGCCCGCGTTCCCTTCAACAGCCTGGACAACGCCAAGCGGGCTCTTGACTCCGGCGCATACGGCATCGTCTTCCCCATGATTAAGACTGTTCAGGAGGCGGAGCTCGCCGTGGCCGCTTGCCGCTACCCACCATATGGCCAGCGGAGCGTGGGCGGAAGCCTTCACGCGCTCAATTTCGACTGCTTGCCGGCGGACTACTACCGTCGGGCCGACTCCGAGGTGCTCGTGGTGATCCAGGCAGAGCATATTGCGGCCGTTGAAGGCGCGGATGAGATCTTCCGCGTTCCAGGAGTGGACGCCATGTTCGTGGGGCCCAACGACCTTCTCAGCTCGATGGGCATGGCTCCGGCGATGGATTCGGATGCGCCGGCGTTCTTGCAGGCGCTCCGCCATTTGCGCGAGTCCGCCGCGCGCCACGGGATCGCGTCCGGCATCCACGTCGCGGATGCCGCCACGGCGGCCCGCCGGATCGCCGAGGGCTGGCAGATGGTGGCCGTGGCAAGCGAGCTGAGCTACATGCTGGCTGGCGCGCACGCCGCTGTAGCGGACCTCTCCCTGCAGCCGGAGCGCGAATCGGGCGTTCGATACTGAAGACCGTGGCTGCCGCTTGCCGTCGCCTTGATCGGGGCCTGACCCGAATCACGGGTTCCGGGCACGCGCGGCGGTACAGGAATAAACCTTCCCGGAGATTGCCATGAGAGCGTTCGTTTCCCGCACCCTTCCTGAACCTGCCCTCGACCTGATCCGAGCCGTCGCAGAGGTCGACGTCTGGCCGGACGAGCTTCCGCCACCCCCGGAGGCGCTGCGCGAACGATGCGCAGGCGCGGATGGCTTGCTCACCATGCTCACGGACCGGGTGGATGAGGCGCTGCTCGCTGCTTCGCCGCGCCTGCGGGTGGTGAGCCAGATGGCCGTGGGTTACGACAACATCGATGTTGTCGCCTGCACCGCACACGGGGTGCAGGTCGGCAACACACCGGGAGTGCTCACGGAGACCACCGCGGATCTCGCGTTCGCGCTGCTGCTTGCTGCCGCTCGCCGCGTGGTAGAGGGGGACCGCGAGGTACGGAGCGGGGCGTGGCGCACCTGGTCGCCGTTCGCGCTCGCAGGAAGGGATATCCACCACGCTAACCTGGGCATTGTGGGCATGGGGCGAATCGGGTTCGAGATGGCTCGTCGCGCTCGGGGATTCCAAATGCGGGTGCTCTACACGGGGAGGCGGCGTAACGAGGCCGCCGAGAAGGAGTTCGGGGCGCAGTACGTGCCGCTCGACGAACTGCTCGCGGAGAGCGACTTTGTATCCCTCCACATGCCGCTCACTCCGGAGACTCGCAGTATGATCGGCGCCCGCGAGTTAGCCCATATGCATCCGTCAGCCATCCTCATCAACACGGCGCGTGGTCAGGTAGTGGATCAGCGCGCGCTGGTCGAAGCTCTCCGTGAGGGACGGATCGCAGGCGCGGGCCTCGACGTCTTCGAGGCGGAGCCGCTCCCGCTGGATGACCCGCTCCTCAGTCTTCCCAATGTGACCCTGCTGCCGCATATCGGTTCGGCTTCCGTCGCTACCCGCACCAGAATGGCGACGATGGCGGCCGAAAACCTGATCGCCGGGCTTTCGCGCGGCCCGCTGCCAAATCCCGTGGTCTAGCGCCGCTCCTCGCGGTGGTTGAGAGGCCGGTTGCCTGCCCCCATGGCGCCGCGGTTACAAGCGGGCAGGAGAGCCGGACTGCCGCACCGAATTGACGGGACACGCTGCTGAGGAGGAGCGGACCTATTTATCGTCGGTCACCGTATAATCGCGTAATGCGCCTCTCGGCGGGGCTGGTGATCGCCGGTTTTGGCGGGCTGTTCCTCGCCGCGCCATGGGGACTGGACCATCTGTTGGGCTGGCTGCTCATCGCCCTTGGATGCGCCAGCGCTGGGATTCAGGGACGATGCTACCTCCGGGAGAGGGGAAATCCGTACGACCTGAATAGGCTCTGGGAGGAGGCGCCCGTTCGGGAAGAGCCGGACGATCCCGGACACCCCGGGACATTGACCTATTGCCATCGGTGCGGCGCTTCGATGCCTGACACCTACTCGATCTGCACGGAGTGCGGAAACTTCCTGGGTACCTGACCATGCGAAAGCGCCTCGCCCTCCCGTGCTGAGCCGTCCGGGATATAAGAGGCCAATAGATTTGGGACAAATCAATGGCACATTCGGACGCGCATCAACCTGACAGGATATATCGCGGAACGGTGGACGAGGTCTTCAGCCACCGGCATGACATTCCGCCTGGCGCTATGCTCGAACTCAAGGTGTTCGAGCCGGAACAGCAGGGCGAAGAAGACACGCGCGGCCAGACTGGAGGATCGAAAGCTGCCCGCCAGCCGAAGCAGCTTAACGGCATGGGCGCTTTCAGAGGCAAGCTTGGAGGCACGATCGCGCTGCTTCAGGAGAAGCAATCGGAGATTGAGCGGGAGGAGCGGCGCTTTTGAACTTTGTTCTCGACGCGAGTGCGATGGTGGCTTACGTCGAAGGGGAACCGGGAGCATCTGTCCTCGCTGAGATCCTTACAGACCCTGAGGCTGTCTGCTATGCTCACTCCATCAATCTCTGCGAGGTGTTTTACCTGGCTTTACGCTACGCAGGTCTTTCTACTGCCCGAGCGGCGCTCGGTGTCATCGACGGAGATCATGTCATCGAGCGGCGAGACATGAGCCGGGATTTCTGTCGGCGCGTCGGAGCGCACAAAGCCAGGGGCGGGATTTCGCTTCCGGATTGTTTCTGCATCACGCTTGCCCAGGAGCTATCTGCCGAAGTTGTCACTTCGGATCACGGCGAGTTCGACCCTCTCGTTGCGCGGGGCGTCGCTGTCATCCGGTTCATCCGTTAGCCCGCACGGGGCCCGACGATCTCGGGATGTTGACATATTGCCATCGGTGCGGCGCTTCAATGCCCGACACCTACTCGATCTGCACCGAGTGCGGAAACTTCCTGGGTACCTGACCATGCGAAAGCGCCTCGCTCTGCTGATCGCTCTGAGCTTCGCCTCCATCGCGGTGGGGGGACGGGTTTCTGCCGCGCCCGCTCGCTCGGACGCCGTGCCCGTCGCGCCGGCCCCAAAGCGATCGACGGCCGCCTTCTGGTCCTACCAGCCAGTACGCCGGCCGGCGGTTCCGGCGGTGAACGACGGCTCCCGAGTCCGCAACCCCATTGACGCGTTCGTACAGTCGGCGCTGGAAGCGAGGGGGCTCAAGCCCGCCCCTCCCGCCGCGCGGGCCGCGCTGCTTCGCCGGGCCTCGTTCGATCTGATTGGCCTGCCCCCCACGCCGGAAGAGATGGCGGCTTTTCTTGCCGATCGCCGGCCGACCGCGTACGCGCGCGCCGTCGATCGGATGCTCGCCAGCCCGCACTATGGCGAGCGCTGGGGCCGCCACTGGCTCGACCTCATCCGTTATGCCGATTCCCTCGATTTGCGTTCGCTCGGGAGCCCGGGCGATATCGGGGACGCGTGGAGATACCGTGACTGGGTGGTGAGCGCCCTGAATCGCGACATGGGCTACGATCAGTTCGTCCGGCTTCAGCTCGCGGGTGACCTGCTGCCCTCGCCAGACGGCGATCTTAACGTCGAGGGCATTATCGCCACCGGGATGCTCGCCATCGGGAACTGGGGCAACGGGGACGCGGACAAGGAGAAGGTCCTCACCGACATTGCGGACGATCAGGTAGACGTTACCTCCCGCGCATTCCTGGGGCTGACCGTGGCGTGCGCGCGCTGCCACGACCACAAGTTTGACCCGATCAGCAC